>DATKXE010000448.1:0-10448 GCA_035529195.1 Anaerolineales bacterium | reverse complement strand
ATTTGATCATTGATTTGGATGAACATGGGATTGGAAAACTCATCATTTCCACCAATATGGATCGTGAAGAGAAAGTAGATTTGACTCAAGTAAACCTCCGAAAGCACGAGGGCGTGATCGTTGAGAGTGAGGGTTAATAATCATGTCGATCGCAAATCATCTCCGAGGAAAACAGTAAATATGAGCGCTGAATCTCTTTGGTATCTGAACGCTGTTTTTTATGAGCTCAACGTGCGTGCATTTTTCGATCACAACGGAAATGGACACGGTGATCTGCGCGGACTCACTACGAAACTAGATTATTTGCAGGATTTAGGTGTTGACGCGATTTGGTTGCTGCCAATTTACCCCTCACCCCTGCTGGATGATGGCTACGACATCGCTGATTATTATTCGATCCACCCTGATTATGGTGATTTGGAGGACTTCAAATCTTTATTAAATGCAGCCCACCAGCGTGGAATGAAGGTGATCACAGATCTGGTTTTGAACCATACTTCCGACCAGCATCGCTGGTTCCAGTCTGCCCGCCAGGGACGTGATAATCCATACCACGATTACTATGTCTGGAGTGATGACGATCAGAAGTACGCACAAGCACGCATCATTTTTCTGGATACCGAAAAATCGAATTGGACCTGGGACGAAAGTGCGCGGCGGTTTTACTGGCACCGCTTCTATTCCAGCCAACCCGACCTCAACTACGATAATCCCGCAGTCCGAGAGGAAATGCTCAATATCGCCAAATTCTGGCTGGATCAGGGAGTGGATGGATTTCGAGCTGATGCTGTTCCATACCTGTTTGAGCGTGAAAGTACGAATTGCGAAAACTTACCGGAGACCCATGCCTACCTGAAAGAATTGCGCCATTTTATCGACCAGAACTACCCGGGGCGGATATTGTTATGTGAAGCCAACCAATGGCCTCAGGATGTGCGCCAGTATTTCGGGAATGGCGATGAGTTCCACATGGGATTTCATTTTCCACTCATGCCGCGTATCTTTATGGCTCTCCGAAAATCCGATATCCAGCCTCTTGAGTGGGCGATGGAACAAACCCCTCCAATCCCAGACAATACACAATGGTGCATTTTTCTTCGCAATCACGATGAATTAACCTTAGAAATGGTCACTGAGGCTGAACGACAATGGATGTGGGAGCAGTACGCTAAAGATCCAAGAATGCGGCTCAACCTGGGAATTCGGCGCAGATTGGCGCCGCTGTTAGACAATGATCGCAGGCAGATCGAATTAGCATATTCCATGCTTTTTACACTGCCGGGTTCTCCAATTCTTTATTACGGGGACGAAATAGGGATGGGAGATAACATCTGGCTGCCGGACCGCAACGGTGTTCGCACACCGATGCAGTGGGATAACAGCCAACAAGCGGGCTTCTCAACCGCCCCCGCCAAACGACTATACGCACCAGTCGTTTCCACTCCCGGTTACGAGCCGACGAATACCAATGTTGCCGATCAATTAAATGATCCCGGATCACTGCTCAATACGATCAAGCATATGATAAATGCCCGTAAATCTCATTCAGCTCTCGGAACTGGGGAATTTTCATGGGTACCCAACCTTCCCTCAAACAAGCCCAACCCGGTCGCTGCTTACTTGCGCGTCGATCACCAGGAGAAAGTATTTATTATTCAAAATCTTTCTCCAAACCGCCAAAACTTCAGGTTCACGCTTCCTGTAAGCGCGGCAGCCGACCTGATCCTTGGAAATTCAGATTTCAGCATAGAAAACGAACTGCTGTCTGCTGATTTGGACCCTTATGGATATATGTGGGTACACATTAAAGAATAACGCTCTAAAACTGAATTGATTTCCCAATAATCTCATCTTACTCTGATATTAGGTTTGATAGTAAATGATGCACACTTACAAGTATCCCCGACCCGCGTTGACGGTTGATATAGCCATCTTCCGGAAGCTTGACAAACAGGTGCAGGTGCTGCTGATTCAACGTGCCCAGGCACCATTCAAGGGATCTTGGGCATTGCCAGGTGGATTTGTGAACATGGAAGAATCTTTGGAGCAGAGCGCAGCTCGTGAACTTGAAGAAGAAACTGGATTGACGGATTTGCAGCTTGAACAGGTTCACACCTATGGAGATCCAAAGCGCGATCCCCGGGGGAGAGTGGTCAGCGTGGGGTATTGTACATCATTGCTGGATGAGGTTGCGCCCCACGTGCGCGCGGGAAGTGATGCTGCTGATACACGCTGGTTCAGTCTGACTGACCTACCAGAGTTGGCTTTCGACCATCATCAAATCATCACGGATGCATATTTGCAGATTAAAGACCGGATCGAATGATCCTCAATATCGCTGTGTGCCGTAAGCCGAAAATTAATATCAATCATCGAATAGGTAATAAAATTTTAGCACTCTGTCTGAGATATTAAGCGATGAGAAAACGCATCCCCCGCAACGTATGGATCTTATCCATCACATCCTTCCTGACGGATGTCTCTTCGGAAATGATCTTCAACCTGCTGCCGCTCTTCCTGGTAAATGTATTGGGAGTGCGTACGGCCGTGGTGGGACTCATTGAAGGACTCGCTGAAACCACTGCCAGCTTGATCAAATTCGGTTCCGGTGCGCTCTCAGACTACCTGGATAATAGAAAAACCCTGGCGGTGATCGGCTATGGACTTTCCGCAGTGGCCAAGCCGCTGTTGTATTTCGCCAACACGTGGGGATGGGTGCTGGGTGTCCGTTTTACTGATCGAGTGGGTAAGGGCATTCGCTCCTCCCCGCGCGATGCATTGCTGGCTGCCAGTACCCCAGCGGAACGGCGCGGGCTGGCGTTCGGCCTGCACCGGGCTGCAGACACAGCTGGTGCTTTCACAGGTTTATTGATCGCTGCTTTGGTGGTCTGGGTTACGCAGGCAGCAGCTTCTACGCTTACCAGAAGCACATTTCAAATCGTGACTCTGATCAGCATCGTACCTGCCTTTCTGGGAGTACTCGTGCTGGCATTTGGAGCGCGCGAAGTAATCTCAGCGCAATCCCCTAAAACAGATCGTCAATTTAAATTCTCGGGTTTAGACCGCAGATTCTGGGCTTTCCTGGGGGTGGTGGTGATCTTCACCCTGGGAAATTCAGCCGATGCATTTATCATCTTGCGCGCTCAAGAACGAGGTTTAAACGTAATGCAGGTGCTTGGCATGCTGCTCACCTTTAATGCGGTCTACACACTGATTGCCAGCCCAGCAGGAGCGCTTTCAGATCGCATCGGGCGCCGGGCAGTTCTCATTAGCGGCTGGCTGGTATACGGCCTCATATACCTGGGATTCGCATATGCAGATACCGGTGCTCAGATTTGGCTATTTTACGGTGTTTATGGCCTGTACTATGCTTTGACAGAAGGTACTTCGCGGGCTTTTGTGGCCGACTTGGTCCCCCAAGAACAGCGGGGTACAGCCTATGGGTACTTCAATGCAGGCATTGGCCTGGCTGCCCTACCGGCTTCACTGATCGCGGGAATATTATGGCAGGGGCTTGGCAGCTGGGCAGGGCTTGGACCAGCCGCACCATTTTACTTCGGCGCTTCACTGGCATTACTCTCCGTGTTCTTGTTTGTTATTTGGGTTAAGTAGCGAAATAGGATTAGACCGAAACACAAGTGAGCATGCAGGTTCAAGGAGATGAATCCCTAATGAATTCTGAACGCCTTGCACCAATTAATAATTGGTTTCAATCTCCTTGTACCTGATCAATGATGTGGATAATAACCATTCACAGCATACGGTTATAAGCTGTACAGCATATCCAGGAACCAATTGAACACTGACTTCACCAAACCGCGGGTTTCTACAGCAGCTGCCATCCCATAGATTGGTCCCAACCCATCTGAAGCCTCAGGATGATCTTGGACATATTCAATCGCCGCTTTCATATCTTCCAGGAAACGTTCCTTGATCCCGTCTTGGGTATGCCGCAGCGTGACACACAGGTGAGCGCAGGGAGGTAAGTGCAGTCCGCTGAGACCCCAGCCTCTTTGAGTCATATATTCCAGGATTTGGTACACATTCAATCTTTCTGATCTGAAGGTAACCATAAAGGGCGGGTCGCCAATAACTTCAATCTCATCGATTTTACGTAATTCATTATTGATCCAGCTGGTTGTCTCTAAGATGCTCCGGGCGGTATCGAGATACCCCTGCTCACCCATCGAGACCATGGCTGCCCAGGCAGCCGCGATCAATCCGCCAGGTCGGCTGCCAGCAAAGGTCGGCGAAGCATAGAAACCACCCGGCCAATCGGTTACCGAAAAGTATTGGTAATGGCGCAGCTCGGTGCCTCGATATAGGATCACCGAAGTACCTTTCGCCGCATACCCGTACTTATGGGTGTCCACCGAGATTGATGTCACTCCGGGCAGGCGGAAATCGAATGGCGGTATGTCATAACCTAATTTCTCAGCCCAGGGCAAAATAAACCCCCCCAAACAGGCATCGGTGTGAAAGCCAATCTGGTGTTGGAGTGCCAGCTCGGAGAGCTGCTCAATTGGGTCAACGATGCCGTGGGGAAAAGGAGGAGCTGATCCAACCAGGGCGATCGTGTTTTCATTGATCGCATCCCGAGTTGCAGAGACATCTGCCCGAAAATCCACCCCCACCGGGATGCGAACAATTTTTATTCCGAAATAATCTCCTGCTTTGGTGAAGGCGGCATGGGCAGTAGTTGGGGCAACAACCTCTGGTTCATCGATCCCCTTGGTTTCCCTAGCCCAATCCCGGTATGCTTTCATCGCCAACAAAATGCTCTCAGTACCCCCAGAAGTTACGGTACCAACGATCTCTTCCGGTGCTTGATCTGCACTTAACATATTGGCAGTCATAGCGACCACTTCAGCATCGAACTTTGATGTACTCGGCCAAATCTCTGGATGCAGGGGATTACTCTGAGAATTGATCGCATAGACGCGGTTCATAAAATCGATATGGACTTCATTCCCATGATAGACTGCTCCGGAAACATATCCATCCTCCCATCGGGAGGCCTCGAGCTGTTTAAAATTCTCCATCATTGCAAGAATTTCTTCCCGATCCAAGCCTTCGTCGGGCAGCTGATCGAATTTTTCATAGCCTTCTTTATAAGGTTTCAGTGAGCTATCAAGCTCTGCCGCCATCGCAGCAAATATCTCTGCGTCCATTTTCACCTCTCCATAATATTTTGGGTAGATTCACCGGTTTAAGTCGTGATAAAGATCACGTAAAGCCGGATACACGCGCCGGTATGCAGCATACATTTTCGTGTAAGTATCTTGGTGGCTCAGATCAGGTTCAATAACCAACTCGATGGGCACTAAAGGTTTAATCGCTTCAAATGTTGGGTAAATTCCCAATCCTATCGCAGCCACAAGGGCTGCCCCTACGGCCAACCTTTCCCTGGGATCAGGAAGGACTTCGAGTTTACAGCCAGTCACGTCGGCAATAATTCTAAGCCAGGGCAATCCTCGAGCTCCCCCTCCCAATACACGCAGGGTTTCGCACTTAATACCGTACAATTCATCAATTGAATCCAGGATCCAGCGTAAGTTGAAGGCAATGCCCTCATAGATGGCGCGTGCCATTTGCTGCCGGGTGCGGTTGATGCTGAGATTGATGAAAGCCCCTCGCAAGCTCTCATCGGGGATAGGACAGCGCTCACCGAACATCCACGGGGTGAAGATTACACCCCCTGCTCCAGGTTCCGCCTGATCTACATCACGATCCATCTTTGCCAGAGAATCTGGACCAGCTTCAGCACCATATAGTTCGCGCACTGCCCACTCAAGACTGGCACCCGCGGTGGATGTCTCCCCGAACATCATGAGCATATCTGGGTCTGCGGATTGGATCGTGGCTAAACCCCGTCTGCCAGTCAATTGCTTTCTGGTTAGCACGCCAATGAATGCAGAAGTGCCCAGGTTCAGGTAGGCATCACCCTCGTTTACTGTACCAGATCCAACGGCAGCGGTCATTGGGTCCCCTGCGCCACCAAAAACCGGTATTCCTGGCAGAAGCCCTAGATCGTCTGCAGCTTTCTTATTCAATTCTCCCACCTGGTCAATCGATTTAACCAGTGGGGGAAATTTATTGCCATCCAAGCCGAAGAAGCGCATCAGCAGCGTGTCGATTTTTTTGGTTTTGAAATTAAAGAGACCCAATCCGCTTGCCACACTCCACTCGTAGACCATCTCGCCGGTGGCACGATACAAGAGATATCCACTCACATCCAGGAAGTATTCCCCCTGGTCGTAAACCTCAGGTTCATTTCGTTTCAACCACAGATATTTTGGAATCAGGTCTTTTCCAGAAGCAGTGGCACCAATAACCTGGGTAAAAATCCTTTCACCCCCTAAACGCCGCATTACATATCGTGCCTCCTCACCCGCTCGCCCATCCATCCAAAAAATACAGGGTCTCAGCAGGTTTTTCTCCTCATCCAGCACCACGATATTGGTCATGGTGGTCGAAAAAGCCATCCCACAGATCTGGTCTAATGCCACTCCGCTAGCATCCAATACCCGTTTTGTCGATTGGGTTATCGCCTGCCACCAATCCTCTGGATCTTGTTCTGACCACAACGGCTGTGGATAATGGGTTGGATAGCTTTCGTAGGCAGTCTCCACAAGGCGACCATCAATGGTAACCAGAGCGGCTTTACAACCGGTTGAGCTGACATCATGGGTTAGCAGGTAGTCCATAAATCGCCTCGCAGAAAAAGGGATCAAGATTTTGTAGCATGCCTGTCCAATAGCGGAAGACAAAACTGATTTTACAATTAAATCGGTATACTTGCCAACCCACCTGTAAATCTAAGTATATTATAGTATCGAATTGCTAAGCAACTTGTTTCTTCGATTATAATTTCCCGAGCCTTCTTGCGAGGAGATCTTGTTTTGAAAACAATCCATGTGAAGCTAAATCCGGTTATATATTTCTTCCTGCTTCAATTGATAGTAATCAGCGGGTGCAGTCCTGGTTCACCGTCTGTCAGCGAACAATCACCAGAACCAAGTGCTCCATTGGTACCTACTTCCTCACCCACTATCACTCCCCCACCACCGACTCCAACCGAAACAATCTCTCCACCCACGGCAACGTTTACCCCAACAACAACCAATACTGCATCACCAACTGCGACCAGCCAACCTCCCACTATTGTGGTCGATCAAGATGTAACCTGCCGTACCGGACCGGGGCTGATCTATGATATCAGGGCTTACCTATTGCAAGGTGTCGAACCAATACTGCTTGGGCAATCTGAAGACAATACCTGGTTGATGGTAGAAGAACCTGAATTCAAAGCTGTGTGTTGGATATCCTCGGAATATGTAACGCTGCAGGGAAACCCAGGTCTCCTCGCAGTTTTTACACCCGAACCTACGCCAACACCTATCCCAAGTCCCACACCGAAACTGAAAGGGTTGAAGGTCTTCCTGGTAAATTTGGATACCGGGGGACCATTTGGTTGTGGTGATGGGTTAGTTTATTTTTTCACTGGCAAACAGCGTACCGGCAGTGTCGAAGGAAATATCAGGTCAGCACTCAATGCTCTATTTAAGCTCAAAACCGAGTATGTAGGTGAATCCTACAATCCCGTTCATAATGCCCACCTGCACGTTACAGGTGTGGATGTGATTGAAGAAACTGGCCATGTCTTTATCTATCTCGCTGGATCGATCCCCAAACCTCCCGATGTGTGTGAAGCCAAGAGGATTCATGATCAGATTTGGGAGACAGTCAGAGAGATCTCAGGGCATAGAAAGGTCACTATCAGGGTAGGCACTAAGTTGTTGGGGGATTTGATCGCTGTCGGAGATCGCTAGTCTAATAACAATCTCTCCCGGGATGAATTTCCGGGAGAGAATCCAACACGAACATAAACCTTAAAGAAAATACCCCACCGTGTCGTGTGCAGCTAAGTTCTGAACCTGCCTTCGCAGGGTGGGTCCCGCCTCGACAGCTCCGCCTTGGCTCAGGCCTATCGCGTCATTGCCGTAAGACTGAGACCCATAAAGTGTTTGTTGGCTCAGAACCGGATTGCAGCAGCACGCACACAGCAGGGTCAATAATTTTATACCACAGAACTGATCACTTGAGTAGACAAAACTGATAAGTCTAATCAATGACCCGCAAATGCAGTTCACGCAGCTGCTGGGCTTCGACCTGCGAGGGTGCATCCGCCATCACATCGCGGGCAGCTTGGTTCTTGGGGAAAGCGATCACCTCCCGGATGTTGGGCTCATCTGCAAAAATCATGCACAAGCGATCCATACCAAGAGCAATTCCTCCGTGGGGTGGAGTCCCAAACTCGAAGGCCTCCAGCATGTGACCAAATCGCTCATTGGCTACTTCAGGATCCAGCCCGATCAGTTTAAAGACTTTTTCCTGCAGTTGGCGATCATGGATCCGGATCGAACCACCGCCGACTTCGTAATCGTTAACCACCATATCGTACTGCTGACCACGTGCCCTACCAGTATCACTGTCCAACAAATGCAAATCTTCAGGCTTTGGAGAAGTAAATAGATGGTGACTCGGATCCCAGCGCTTCTCAGCCTCATTCCAAACAACGAATGGAAAATCAACGATCCAGCAGAAAGCCAACACTTCTGGATCTCTTAAATTCAAGCGATCAGCAAGCTGGACCCTCAGCCGGCCCAAAGACTCAGAAACAACCTCTGCCTTGTCAGCAACAAAGAGCAATAAATCTCCAGGTTGAGCATCAAATCGTTTTAAGATTGCCTGCTGGTCTGCATCAGACAGGAATTTGGCGAAGGAGGATCTCTGTTCTCCCGCAGCTGTTACCGCCAGGTACGCCAAGCCTCGTGCGCCGAACTGGCTCACATACTCAACCAATCCATCGATCTCTTTACGGCTGTAATCTCCCAAACCACTGGCGTTGATGCCAAATACCTTTCCACCACTGGAAACAGCTCCCTCAAAGACCTTGAATCCGCTGCCGCTGGCGATATCGCTGATATCTTTTAACTCCATACCGAAACGCAAATCCGGATTGTCTTTGCCAAAGCGCAGCATCGCTTCTTGATAGGTCATGCGCGGCCATGGGCTGGCAAACAAACGCTTTTCGGGTACCAATGCAGACACCATCTTGGTAAACATTTCTTCGATCAGTGCCATGATGTCTTCCCGCTCGATAAAAGACATCTCGACATCCAACTGGGTAAATTCCGGCTGCCGGTCCCCACGCTGGTCTTCATCCCGGAAGCAGCGTGCGATCTGGAAATAGCGCTCCATTCCGGCTACCATCAGCAGCTGTTTCAACTGTTGGGGAGATTGGGGAAGAGCATAAAATTCACCCGGGTGTACTCGTGAAGGCACCAGGTAATCCCGGGCACCCTCTGGGGTGGTTTTGAAGAGGATTGGGGTCTCAATTTCGAGGAAGCCCTGCTGGTCGAGAAAGTCACGGATGAATTTTACTACCCGGTGCCGCAAGATCAGGTTATTTGTCATGCGTTCGTGACGCAAATCCAGGTAGCGATAACGCAGCCTGGTTTGTTCGTCTACCTCTTCCTCTTTATTTATGGGGAAGGGAGGTGTTTTCGCAGGATTGAGCACTTTCAATTCCTGCACTTCTATTTCGATTTCACCCGTAGCAAGATTGGGGTTTTGCATTCCTTCGGGTCTTTGGCGAACAATTCCTCGGACCTGGATCACCCATTCAGCACGTAAAGGCTCAGCTTCCTGATGGGCTTGTGGAGAATTATCCGGGTTGAAAACCACTTGCACAAAACCAGAGCGGTCGCGCAGATCGATAAATGTTACTCCGCCATGATCTCTCCTGCGATTCACCCAACCCGATAATTTTACTGATTGTCCTTCCTCTGCAATTGTTAATTTTCCACAGGAATAGGTTTCATCCATCCTTGACCTCCTGAACCAATTTTTTCGATACTTAGAACCACTTGAATTCCAAAATAAAAAGCCCTCCGCAGATTCTGCGTCAGGCGATGAATTATTGACGCTAAATAACTATTCCAAAAAACCTGGATTATTGTTTCCCCGGTCTGTCTCTGCATGGCGAGGAAATGACGATCTGGTGTAGGTTTGAAATTGAATTTTCATCGATTTATCGGTTTTCTAATAATACACGGCATTATAGCATGGGAGCTATTTTGCTGGGATATAAACTTGACACTGGTCCTTGATTTTTCCTAGAGTGTAAACGTGGTATTCTCCAAAATCGAAAATCTTCCCCCTGATCTGAAATGGATGCTGCAGAGCGCTCAGGTAGAAAAAGTAGCAATCAAACGCCACCCGCTTAACCATTATGAGCATAATATCTACGTTTGAGTCTTCAACATACATTTCCCCCCAGCAAGCTGGTCACTGGCTTTCGATCTGGGACGAGTGCGCCAATAATTTCCTGCTATAGGAGTGTTTTCAATCAACCTTCTGTTGGATCTTCCAGTTCCTGCTGT
>DATKXE010000447.1:0-3113 GCA_035529195.1 Anaerolineales bacterium | reverse complement strand
ATCCTTGTGAACATGCGCAGCATCAACTCCTGATACATTCAAATTTTTCAGCAAGACATCAGCAAAGGTATCCGACCCAAGACACCCAACCATGCTCACATCAGCTCCCAAGCGTGCCGCAGCAACAGCCTGGTTGGCACTTTTTCCTCCAGGTATCGTCTGAAAATCGCTGCCGATGATGGTTTCACCGGATCGAGGGATGCGCGCTGAACGGATTACTAAACCCATGTTCAGGCTGCCGACAACTGTGAGGTGGGGGTTCATGGCACCACTCTCTCCACAATTTGATTGAATTGAGCTGTTGAATCGCGCACCACGAGCTGAACATCAATGATTTCCTGACGGGTTCCCGGATCCTGGTTGGCTATACGCCCCAGAAGCAATTCAGCTGCCCGTGACCCCATTTTATCTTTCGACTGGCAGATGGTGGTTAGCGGAGGATTGGTATATACAGCGAGGCGAATATCATCAAAACCGATAATCGATAATTCTTGCGGGATGTGTATGTCATGTTCATGGGCATACCGGTATGCCCCAATTGCCATCAGGTCGTTACAAGCAAAAACTGCTGTTGGCCTGGATTCTTGCTCAGAAAGGTACTTAGCAGCCTCATAACCGCTCTGATATTGAAAATCCCCTTCGAGCACCCAATCCGGATCGAAGCGGAGGCCTGCGGACTCCAATGCTTTACGATAACCAGAGACGCGTTCACTGCTCGACCGGACACCGTGCGGTCTCGCGATACAAGCGATCAGGGTATGCTGCAAATCAATCGGGTGGCGAGTAGCCAGGTATCCACCCTGCTGGTTGTTGGCAAAGACAGAATCCAGCTGGACGCCCGGAACCTGCCGGTCCACCAAAACAGATGGAACCCCGCGTTTCTGTAAGTTTTGTATATTCTCAGCGCTCAATCCTGCGGCAACAAAAATTATTCCATCCACCTGCTTTTCGATCAGGACATTTGTGTATAGATGTTCTTTATCCAGATCATTATCCGAGTTGCACAGGATGACACTATAACCATGTGAAAAACTCGTGTTTTCAATACCGCGTACAACGTCTGCAAAATAAGGATTGGCGTTGTCTGGCAAAATGACGCCGATAGTATATGTTTTCCCCCGACGCAGGCTGCGCGCCAATACATTAGGCTGGTAGCCCAATACCTGCATGACATTTTCCACCCGGGTCCTGGTTTCAGGTTTGACCGGGCGGGAATTGTTATTCACATGAGAGACTGTTGTGACAGAAACACCACATTGCTCTGCCACGTCGCGCATGGTGACGATGGTTCATCTCGTATGGGATATCTCAGCAAACGATTGCGCAATCGTTTGCGCACTAATTCTAGCATTCAAATTTTTCGATCGCATGTCAAGTATTTCTAATTTAGCGAAATGGGGTGGTAATATGGACCGAACAAGTCTATAATAGAGATTCTAAATGAACATCAATTCAACGTAAGAATTTGGAGACTGCCTGCGTCAAGAATACAGCACATGGGAGCTCATCTCTCTTCGCTTTCTATTTGAAGAGCTCCTATCCACACCGAATCTAATCAGGAGATAATTATGAGTGATTTAACCCAGTTTCGCACATCCAAAGATGAATTTATGGGCAAGGATCATCACAGTCCTTTGACCTCAGAACAAAAGAAGTCATTTAACGGTTTGGAATACTTCTCAGAGAACCCAAACCTGCGCCTGGAACTAGAAATTGATGAATTCCCGGAGAAAACTCCGATTGAAATGCAGACCTCGACAGGCGATATCCAGAAACACACCCGTTATGGGATGATCCATTTTCAGGTTGCCGACCAGCAGGTGGAATTGACCCTGTATAAAGATGTTCATGGTTTCTTCCTGCCTTTCGTTGACGATCTGGCAGGCAAGGAGACCTACGGCGCTGGACGGTACCTCGAACCAAAATCGCTGCTCGGAGGCAAGGTTCTGGTTGATTTCAACTACGCCTATAATCCCTACTGCGCTTACAACGACCTTTACTCCTGCCCCCTGACTCCCTGGGAGAACAGGTTGAAGGTCTCTATCGAGGCTGGTGAGAAGCTGCCCACCGGAGAATGGGCAAAAAAAGAAGCATACCAAACGGAGTGATCTACTCACTTTGTGGTGTTATTTATGATTTTATATTCCATGTAGTATCAGCTAAATATAATCAATTGTAAATTGAAGCCCTTGGGACTCTGAAATCCTAAGGGTTTTATCATGATTTGGGGGGAAGTGAGCAAATTTCCAACACTTACCTCTCGACTTGCCCATCTTAATACTAAATCCTACAACTTATTGATATTCTTCCAAGAACTTACTGTAAGAACTTATTCTTGATGGATGGGAGTGTGTTGTATAATGAAATTTGAGCGGTTATCAAACATTGATCTCCATAAACTCTTTGCACGATACTATTACCGCCACTTAATTGGTCAGATTTGGACTGTATCCACCTATGGAGAGCTTCATGATAGGTAAAATCATAAATGGTCGCTATCGCCTGGATGCAGTACTGGGGCACGGAGGCATGGGTGCAGTTTACAGGGGCCATGACCTTGAGCTCGAGCGCGATGTGGCGATCAAGCTGCTAAATCAAATTATCTTCATCAAGAATGAGCGAGATCGACTTCTCCACGAAGCGAAATTGATCGCTAAACTAAGACACCCAAATATCGTGTCTGTATATGATGTGGGGGAATCCGAAAGTTCTCCATTTTTCGTATTGGAATTTGTGAACGGAGGATCTCTCCGGGACCTAAAATCCCCCGATCTGGATGATATTTTGAAAATTATCATCCAAATATGCAGAGGCTTGGATGCTGCCCATAATAAAGGTATTATCCACCATGATCTCAAACCGGAAAATGTACTGCTCGAAAAGAATGGGATTGTTAAAATAGTCGATTTCGGTATCGCGCGTTCAGATATTACTCGATTCACAAGCGAGGCCCAATTCGCAGGTACGGCGAATTACCTGGCTCCGGAAATAGCAAAAGGGGAAGAGGTCGATGGTCGGGCAGATCTGTACTCGCTGGGGATCATCCTGTATGAGCTGACAACAGGTCAGCTGCCTTTTTCAGCAGATTCGCTTATGGCAGTGATCAACAAACA
>DATKXE010000446.1:0-16657 GCA_035529195.1 Anaerolineales bacterium | reverse complement strand
TAGCTTTGATCGGACCAGGTGTAGATGCTTCTCATAATTATGAGCGCACACATGTGGACGCATTAGTAGCCACCACGCAGTGGATCATGGCATATCTAATGAATTAAATTTACGTAGATCCCGTTGGATTTTTAGGTGCTTTGTGCTTGTTCCTGGTTGCTGAATTAAGATGGGATTAAATGATATGCTGCTTGATGCCGCCTTACCGCCGGTTCCGCTCCCGGCGGTGCCTCACATTGCGAAAGAGGCTGAAAGACTGGGGTTCAATACCTTGTGGTCTTCGGAAACCACTCATGATCCTTTCCTGCCTTTGGCCGTGGCAGCTGAGCACACCCAGAAGCTTAATTTCGGGACAGCAGTTGCAGTGTCCTTTGCACGCAGTCCAGCGACGATTGCTTACACGGCCTGGGATTTGGCGCAGTCATCCAATGGCCGCTTCAGCTTGGGATTAGGAACCCAGGTCAAGGCTCATATCGAACGCAGATTTGGGATGCCTTGGCCAGAATCACCGGTGACAAAACTCAGGGACCAAATCGCGGCTATGCGCGCGCTCTGGCACACCTGGCAGACAGGTGAAAGGCTCGATTTTCGGGGCGATTATTACAAACTCACCCTGATGTCCCCGTTTTTTAATCCTGGACCGATTGATCACCCAGATATCCCAATCTATATCGCTGGGGTGAATACAGGGATGGCCCGACTGACCGGGGAGATCGCCGATGGCTTCCTGGTGCACCCCTTTCACAGCCCCAAATATTTGAAAGCAGTGATCCTGCCAGCTATTGAACAGGGCGCGCTCAAAGCCGGTCGCAGTAATGGAGCTATATCAATTTCGGTGACAGCTTTTACCATTTGCGACCCTGGCCAGAGAGAAACTGTCCGCCAGCAGATAGCCTTTTATGCATCCACTCCATCCTACCGTCCAGTGATGACACTACATGGCTGGGACAAAGCGGCAGAAGGTTTAACTGCTTTAGCTGCCCGAGGAAAATGGGGGGAAATGCCGGAAATCATCACTGATGAAATGCTGGATGTATTCGCCACAACCGCTGCACCGGATGAGCTGCCAGCTGCTCTGAAAAACCGCTATCAGGGTATGGCTGATCGTCTGAGCTTATATACACCGTTTTCACCTGGAGAGGTTTCGGCTTTTTGGGAGAACTTTGTGAATGCCTGGTAATAATCAGGTTCAAGCTGAATGACGTCATTATTTTTAAAGGGGATGATTAAAGCCTGTTACCGATGAAAGAAGAGACCAATTACAAGCTTGAACGCCAGCGTATGGTGGAAGAACAATTTCTAAGCCGCGATATCACTGATTCGCGCGTCTTGGATGCTATGCGGAGAGTGCCCCGCCATCTCTTCGTGCCCGAGGAACAAAAGCACCTGGCTTACAGGGATAGTCCTTTGCCGATCGGTCAGAATCAAACCATCTCGCAGCCTTATATTGTGGCTTTAATGACCCAGATGTTGGGCTTACAAGGTCACGAGGGCGTGTTAGAGATCGGAACAGGTTCAGGATACCAGGCGGCGATATTGTCATTGGTAGCCCGAGAAGTACATACTGTAGAACGCCATGATACTTTAGCCAAACAAGCTCTGGCATGCATCACTGCGCTTGATATTAAGAATGTAATCGTTCATGTAGGGGATGGCACCCGGGGTTGGCCTGCAAATGCGCCATATGATGCGATTATCACCACAGCGGCCGCGCCCAAAGTTCCAAAACCACTGCTTCACCAGCTGGCTGATGGTGGACGCCTGGTGATACCAGTAGGGGGCAGAATGGGCCAATTCCTTGAAAGCTGGAATCGGGATGGCGAAGATTTTCATCACGAAAGGACAGTTGCTGTAGCGTTTGTTCCCCTGCTGGGGGAATTTGGGTGGAAAAACGACTCCTGGGATTGGTTGTAAACCGCGATTTATCCACCGTTAGTCTCACTCACGCTAGTTCTTCCGATTGTGTTTGGAGATCATTGAAATATTACCAAAAGCAAAGGCTCTCCCGTATATGCAGGGAGAACCTTGATTGTGTTATGAATGGTTTGTGTTTTTACACAGTTCCATCTGTTGTGGATTTACCTGGCTTATAAGCGGTTGATGGTGACAAACACCATCGGTCGGCGTTTGGTCTCATTGTAAAAGAAGGATTTGACAGTCTGCTCGATATCATTCTGGAGATTTCCATTGCCCCTTTTGATGGTATCCGTGATCCTGTTTTTGGCCAAAACCAGTAATTCCTCGGCATCTCGTTTATAAACAAATCCGCGGGTGATGATCTCCGGCTCTTCCAATAATCGACCGCTGCTTTTCTCCAAGATCAGGCTGATGACGACGATCCCGTTCCGAGCAAGGGCTTCTCTTTCACGAACTACACTCGGTCCAACCTCACCGACCCGAGAGCCATCCACGAATACATACCCTCCTGGGACCCGATCACCTAAACTCATCAGACCATCTTCAAATTCGACCATTTGGCCATTTTCAATCACGGCAATATTTTCTTCCGGTATACCGACTTCTTGGGCTATCGTGGCATGCTGTTTCATATGGCGCAGTTCGCCATGGATGGGGATTAAGTATTTGGGCTTGACCAGATGGATCAGCAGCTTCATTTCTTCCTGGCTGGCGTGACCCGAAACATGGACAGGAGCAATGGGTTCATAGATCACATTTGCTCCGCGCCGGAAAAGACGGTTGATGGTCCGGTAGATGCTTTCCTCATTGCCCGGTATTGGATGGGATGAGAGCACAATTGTGTCACCGGGGATCACATCAAACTGGCGGTTGGTTCCAGTGGAAAGCCGGCCTAAAATTGAAGATGGTTCTCCTTGCGTACCAGTGGACATCAGTACAATCTGGCTTGGGTCCATCTTTAATGCCTTGTCGATATTCACCTGCAATCCTTCTGGAATTTTAAGATAACCCAACTTGTGGGCTATTTTGGCGTTTTCAACCATACTCATGCCCACAAAGGCAACCTTGCGGTTATGACGTTGGGCTGCATTCACTACTTGCTGCATACGCGAGATCAGAGATGCGAAGCTGGCGATGATGATGCGCCCAGCGGCATTACTGAATACTTGATCGAATGCTGGATCGATCACCCTTTCAGATGGGGTCCAGCCGGGTGAATCTGCATTGGTTGAGTCGGCAAGCAGCGCCAAGACTCCGCGACCGGAGAACTCACCTAATTTTGCGTAATCAGTTGGCCACCCATCCACGGGTGTGTGATCGAATTTGTAGTCACCAGAATGAACGACTAGTCCGGCGGGAGTTGTAATACCCAGACCAACACCATCAGGTATCGAGTGGCATACGTGGAAAAATTCAACCTCGAAGGGGTTGATTTGGATTGTTTCGCCTGCTTCTACGGTGTGCAAATCAGCTCGATCGAGTAATCCGCCTCGGGCTAACTTGCCCTCAAGCAAGCCTCTGGTGAGAGGGGTCGCGTAGATCGGGGCTTGAATTTCCTCGATTACATGGCGAATGGCCCCGGTATGATCCTCATGACCGTGGGTAATGATGATGCCGCGAACTAAATGGCGTTTTTCCAGCAGGTAATTGAAATCGGGAATGATGTAATCAATCCCCAACATATCGTTCTCGGGAAACATGATGCCCGAGTCAACGACCAGAATATTATCCCCGTATTCGTAGAGGATCATATTTTTTCCGACTTCCCCTAGACCACCTAGAGGTGTGATTCTTAATCTCTTGTTACTCATATTTGATACTTTTCCTTAATAGCAACCCCAGATTCCCAGCAATCAGGCTGGTGTAAATTGGGGTTGAAGAATTTTAGTGTTGAAAAATGATGTTCAACAATAATTACAAAAAAATGCCCCTGAAGGATTCACCGACCGGGGCTTGCAATCTCTTTCCGATAACTAAAAGTGGTTGATTCTACTAGGTATGCGGTATTGAATAGCAGGCCGGAATTCCGGCCGAGTGTCGAACTCGATAGCAGGTGCCATTTTAACATGGCAATGCTGCTTTGTCAAAAAGAAAATTGGCGAGAGAGGCCATCTTAAGCTCGGCCTCGCCTCGCCTGAATTGAAATATTAATCTATTCGGTTTAGTACTCCGGCATAGGTGGTCCTGCAGGAGGTCCATCCTTCTCCGGAACATCGGTGATCAGGGCTTCCGTGGTCAGGATCATAGCAGCGATTGAGGCTGCATTCTCCAAGGCGCCGCGGGTCACTTTTGCTGGGTCAATGACACCGTCTTTGACCATGTCGACAAATTCCTCGCTGATGACGTTAAAGCCATAATTGAGGTTTTTCTTCGCAACTTGTTCTCGGCGAACATCCTGGAGGATGACTGAACCATCTTTGCCCGCGTTTTCCGCGATCTTGCGCAGAGGAATTTCCAGTGCTTTGCGGACGATAGTAACACCAACCTGGGCATCGTCATTATCCATTGTCAGATCATCAAGAGCGCTCATGGCATTGATTAATGCAACGCCGCCACCTGGAACGATGCCGTCTTCAACTGCAGCACGAGTAGCTGAGAGAGCATCTTCAACGCGATGCTTCTTTTCTTTTAGTTCGGTTTCAGTGGCTGCACCCACACGGATGATGGCCACACCACCGGACAGTTTCGCTAGCCGTTCTTGAAGTTTCTCACTATCGTAATCGCTGGTGCTCTTGTCTATTTCTACACGGATTTGCTCGATGCGACCTTTGATCTGTGCCGTTTCACCGCGACCACCCACAATTGTGGTGTCGTCTTTGGTGACAACGATTTTCTCGGCTTGACCCAGATCAACGATCTCGGTGGTTTCCAGTTTGCGACCGGTTTCTTCAGAGATAACAGTTGCACCAGTCAAAATGGCGATATCTTGCAGCATTGCTTTACGGCGGTCACCAAAACCAGGGGCCTTGACGGCTACGACGTTGAGCATGCCACGCAGCTTGTTCAGTACCAGGGTTGCCAGCGCTTCACCATCAATATCCTCGGCAATGATTACCAGCTCGCGCTTGCCAACCTGAACCAGTTTTTCCAGTACAGGGACAATATCGGTGGCAGCAGAGATTTTCTTATCGTGAACCAAGATGTAGGGCTCTTCGATAGCAGCTTCCATTGCTTCTGGATTGGTGATGAAGTATGGCGAAATGTATCCGCGATCAAACTGCATACCTTCCACGAATTCTGTTTCGAATTCCAAACCCTTGGATTCTTCAACTGTGATAACGCCGTCTTTTCCAACTTTGTCCATCACATCTGCGATCAACTCGCCGATCGTCCGGTCTTGGGCGGAAATTGAGGCGACATTGGCGATCTCGTCCCTAGTTGTGACTTCAATAGCCTGCTCGGAGATCTTCTGGGCTACAGCCTTTGTTGCAGCTTCAATACCCCACTTCAGCAGCATGGGGTTAAAACCAGCGGCCAGATTTTTCATGCCCTCGGTGACGATCGAGTGAGCTAATACAGTAGAGGTTGTTGTTCCATCACCTGCGATGTCATTGGTTTTTGTCGCAGCTTCTTTGAGCAGTTGGGCGCCCATGTTCTCGAAGGGGTCATCAAGTTCAATTTCCTTGGCAACTGAGACACCATCGTGGGTGATTGTTGGAGAACCAAATTTGCGATCAATCGCTACATTACGTCCTTTTGGTCCTAATGTTGTGACGACTGCTTTCGCCAGAACATCCATACCGTTTTGCAGGTTGCGACGTGCATTTTCTGAAAATACGAGTTGTTTAGCAGCCATAGAACCTAGCTCCTTTCCTTTTTTAGGTTTTTAGTCAATGATCCCTAATAAGTCGCTTTCGCGCAGGATGAGCACTTTCTTGCCATCCAGTTTGATCTCTGTGCCTGAATACTTGGCAAAGAGCACTTTATCTCCCTCTTTAACATCTAGGGGGATCCGTTTTCCATCGTCATCCCGTTCTCCGGGACCGACTGCTAAGATTTTTCCCTTTTGGGGCTTTTCTTTGGCAGTTTCCGGCAGGACGATGCCGCCAGAGGTTATTTCTTCCTGCTCTTCAGGTTCGACCACTACGCGGTTTCCTAACGGTTTAATTGAAATCGACATACTTGCCTCCTTCTATATGGATATAAAATGTTTTGTATGCTCACATACATACGAGTTAG
Source organism: Anaerolineales bacterium (assembly GCA_035529195.1). GTDB lineage: Bacteria > Chloroflexota > Anaerolineae > Anaerolineales > UBA4823 > PFL25. The sequence goes on along the minus strand of DATKXE010000446.1, from coordinate 10,561 downwards.
CACTCGAAGTAGTAGAGTGCTAACTCCAAGTAGGATCATACCTGAGTTTTAGTGGAAAGTCAAGAGGGTTTTCGAGAAATTGGTTTAAAGAATTGGAAATCGACCATTCAGGGTGCCGGTGAGGCTTGTGGAGCCGATCTCTGGGTGACCAAATCGCATATTGCGATATTCTCTTCAATGATTTGATTCAAGGTGGGGTCTTCAGGGTAGCTGGCGCGCACCTCACTCAATACCTCGAGCGCTTCCGGGCAGAAATTTTGGGTGGGTCGACTGAGGGCGGCGAGCACCGACCCATATTGAGCATAATAAAAGGCAACTGTCCCCGAGGTAAGCGGCAAACCATTAACTGCGACCCCTTCCCCTAAAAGTTCCTGGGCAACCTGATTCTCTTCAGGGCTGCATCCCTGAACCGCGCATTTTAAAACCGGTTGTGCCCCCTCGAAATTACGGGCTTTTGTGTAAATAATACCTAATTGTCCGTACGTATTTGCGTTGTACGGGTTTATGCGGATCGCTTTCTCTGCGTTCAGCGCGGCGACGAAAAATTCTCCATCCCGGGAGTAGGTTTTGGCGATTTCGACGAATGGAACCGGATCCTGGACGCCAAGCTGTTCGTTGATTTGGGCAGCTCTCTCAAATTCCTCGAGCGCTCGATTGTGAACTTCTAAGCTGCGGAAATTGCGCCCGATGAATATATATAAAAAAGTCAGATTAGGGTTGAGATTTACTGCTTCCTGATATTTTTCGATCGCCAGGCGGTACTGCCCCAGAGATTCAAGGACATATCCATATACCCGCTGTACATCCATCAACTCGCTATCGATGGCTACCGCCTGCTTAATGGTTTCTTCAGCCTGAGACCATTTCTGTTGGTCAACGAGGATTTCAGCCAGGAATGCTAATGCCAATGCATTTTCGTTGTCGAGCTGCAGAGCCCGTATAGCAGCTGCCTCTGCATCGTTGAGTGCCGTTTGACTTTCATCTGGTGGCACAAGCAGGTTTGATGCATACCAATCCAGCACAAATGAGCGTACCGCTTGAAGCTCGGCGTTATCCGGCTCGATGGCAGTCGCTTGATCGATCGAGGCGAGTGCCTGAGTCAGACGGTCATATCTTTCCTCGTCGGTGCTGAGCAAACTGGAGGAATATGTCTGGATGCGAGCCAATTCGGCCCATGCGTGGGCATTGTTGGGCTCAACAGACACTGCCAGCTGATAGGCTTCGATGGCACCACCCAACGAACCGGCATAAAACTGGGCTTCACCTTCCATGATATAGGAATTCACAGTGCGGGTCGCTGTTGGAGTAGGTTGGAAAAGTGGCTGTACATCCCCACGATCGATGCTCATTAGAATCCAGATGCCACCCATGATGAGAGCGAGCAAGATGATTACTCGATATGGGTTGATGCTTCGTTTCTCGGGGCGGAAATGTGGTCGTTCTCCGGACAGGTTTCGGTCCATAACGTGTTCTAAGGATTTTCGATATCCTCAGTCGGTTCCTCTGTGGGGGTTTCTCCAATGCCTTGCTGGCAAATGATTAGACCTTGCTCCGCATTATATACATTGATCTCGTCTTCAGCAACGCCACTTCGAATGGCCTGGAAAATGGCGACCGCTTCATCGCACTGTTCGGATTTCGCTAATGCCAGCCCAAAGATGGCGTAAAACTCAGCCACAATGCCATAGTTTAACGGTAGACCTTCTACAACCAGCCCATCTTCCAGACCGCCACCTCGAATCGCTAATCCTAACTCTTGAATGGCTTCTGGCAGCTGATTGTTCTTATAATACATCACTCCCAAATTGCCGCGCATTCTTGGGTCTTCAGGATTTGTCTTCACGGCTTGATCTGCATATTGGACTGCTTGGCTGAAATCGCCGACAGTAGCATAGGTGCGTGAGATCTCATAGGCGGGGGTGGGATCACCAGGGTTGAGGGCGTAAGCCTGCAGATAGGCTTGAACAGCCTGGTCATACTCGTTGATCAGATAATAATTGTATCCCAGGGCAAGATGCAAATCTGCGATTTTATCATTGATTGCTAGGGCAGCATTGTATTCTTGGATGGCTTCAACAAAGTTTCCAGTGTTCCAGAGCACATATCCCCGGGCGCGGCGAGATTCCATTAGGGTGGGGTCGAGCGCCATCGCGGTGCGCGATTCTTCGGCAGCTTTATCGATGGCATTAATATCACCTTGCCCAGCATTTGCTTTGTCCATTAATATCTCCGCATAAACAGCATGAGCCAGGGCATTTTCTGGATCGAGCTCAAGGGCAGATTTGATAGCTGCTTCGGCTTGGGTGTAGTCGCCTAGAAAATCCAAGGACCAGGCTTTGAGTGTATGCGCCAAGGGGTTGTTATTGTTAAGAATCAGCGCCCTTTCAGCGTTTTCGAGAGCCTGGGCATATTGAGTTATATAGATCTGAGCCCTAGCTGTTGAGAGATATATGGAGGGATTATCAGGATTTACCTGGATCGCTTGCTCGTAAGCTGTGATTGCCTGAGCGTACTTTGCGTTATCAAACAGCACATCTGCTTCGCTGATAAATGATTCTGGATCACGGGTTGGGGTGAGAGTTGGAATGAACAGGGGCGGGGTAGCGGGTACGATAACCTGATTCACGTAAAGTGCAGCTCCAATTAGAATTAACAGCAAGATCACGCGCCACGGGTTAGGGCGTCGAGGGCTTTTCTTCTTCAAATTCCATTTGCTGCCTTTCAAGTACATATTATGATCTTACCATTTTGCGCGAAAGTGCGTCAAGATTGAGGCAATCCTTGTCATTCTAACCCCGAGAGACTAGAATGTGAGGATGATAATTAATGTATTCACATTATTTCCTGAGGTTTTCCAACCTTACCTGGAGACCAGCATTCTCCATCGCGCGGTTCAGCGCCAGCTGGTGCAGGTGAATCTACATAATATCAGGGATTGGACAACAGATCGTCATCACGTTACCGATGACCAACCTTATGGAGGTGGTGGAGGCATGGTCATGAAACCTGAACCCATTTTCACCGCTGTGGAAGGCGTACTTGGAGAAGAAATTAGCTGTCCCGTAGTTTTGCTGACCCCCCAGGGGCGTTTGCTGGACCAGCAAACGGCTTATGAGCTCAGCTGCCAACCGGAATTGGCTTTGCTCTGTGGACGTTATGAGGGGGTTGACGAGCGGGTGCGTCAGCACCTGGTAACGGATGAGATTTCAATCGGAGATTATGTACTCAGCGGTGGGGAATTACCCGCAATGGTTTTAATCGATTCAATGGTGCGCTTGCTGCCTGGTGCACTGGGCGATCCCAAGGGAGCCCAGGATGACTCACATTCTACCGGGTTGCTCGAGTATCCTCATTACACCAGACCAGCAGATTTTCGGGGGTGGGAGGTTCCTGAAGTGTTGGCGTCGGGCGACCATGCCCGGATAGCGAGTTGGAGACGTGAACAGGCTCTGTTACGCACCTACAAGCGCCGGCCGGATCTGCTCGAAACTGCAGATTTGAGCGAAGATGATCGAAAATATTTGGATACACTTTAACAGAATGGTTCATAAGTACCTTCTTGCCATCCCTGGAAGGAATTGCAGGTAGAGTTGACGCAAATTTCAATCATATGGGGCGACAAAGACCTTTTAGTCATCGATAAACCTGCTGGGATGCTGGCATTGCCGGATGGGTATGATCCAGCCTTGCCTCACGTAAAGTCCCTATTATCTCCACGATATGGACCGTTGTGGATCGTACACCGCCTTGACCGCTTTACCAGCGGGGTGATGGTCCTGGCGCGCAATGCTGAAGCGCACCAGCGATTGAATACCCAGTTCCAAGAACGAAAAGTGAAGAAGAAGTACAGCGCACTGGTGCTCGGAAACCCGGAATGGGATCGTAAAATTGTAGCGCTGCCTCTTAAAATCAATGCCGGCCGGCGGCATCGAACCGTCATTGATTTGATTAATGGAAAGCCATCGGTAACTCAATTTGTGGTCTGCGAGCGGTTCAAGGATTATTGCTTGATTGAGGCGGTACCAGAGACTGGTCGCAGGCACCAGATCCGGGCACATCTCTTGAGTGAGGGATACCCAGTTGCCTGCGACAGCTTGTATGGGAACCAGATAGAGATCCAGCGGTCTGAACTTGATCCACAGTGGCAGCCTGGAGACCCGGTGTTGAAGCGCCCCGGTTTGCATGCCAGATCGATTGAACTGGTTCATCCACTCGATGATCAGATGAGTGTTTTCGAATCCCCACTTGCAAGTGATTTGGAACTCACCCTGAAAATTATGCGAAATTGATCTCCCCGAGAGATGCGATCGGTGATCTTTTCTGTTAACACTTTGTTAGAACACAGCCCTTGAATTGGGGTCTGCTTGACGTTCTATATACGACGTGGTATTATCAAATATGTGCGAATTAGCACTCTCTTTATGAGAGTGCTAAAATTTAGGATCAATCATGAATCTTGGTGAGCGGCAGAAACTGATTCTCGCTTTAGTAATTAGAGACTATATCAATAACGCTCAACCGGTGGGATCAAAAACACTGGTTGACAAGTATGGACTCCCCTTCAGTCCTGCGACTGTGCGCAATGAAATGGTCGCTTTAACTGAAATCGGGTTCCTACACCAACCACATACCTCTGCAGGCCGGGTTCCTACGGAAGAAGGTTACCGCTACTTCGTACGCCAGCTGATGGGGCAAACCGATCTTGCGGCGCAGACAAAGCGTATGATCACGCACCAGTTTTACCAGGCTGGTCAAGATATCGATCACTGGCTGCGGCTAGCTGCATCAATCCTTGCCCACCAATCGCAGGCAGCTTCAATAGTGACGGCTCCCTACCCAGAAAAAGCCAGATTTAAACATGTCGAAATGATCTCTACCATTGGTCGTCAGGTATTAATGGTGCTGGTCTTAAGTGGGGGAGATATCCGCCAGCAGGTGCTGACTTTAGCGGAACAAGTGGCACAAGAGATATTGAGCGTCACAGCAGCACAGCTAAACCAGCTTTGCTCGGGTATGGGCAAAGCGAGTATTGCGGCATTAATCCCCCAGATGGGTGCCCTTGAACAAGATATCCTCAACCTGATTGTTGATGAGATGAATCGTTCTGGTGCCCTCTTGGACGGGGAAGTTTACCGGGATGGGCTGACCAATGTCCTCGCAGAACCCGAGTTTGCTGAGGCCGATTCGGCGCGCAGAGCGCTGAAAGTTTTTGAGGAACGAGCTTTTTTACAGGATTTAATTGCCAGCACGATCTTGACCTCCAATGTCGGAGGTGTTCATGTGCTTATTGGTGGGGAAGGCAACTGGGATGAACTGCGCGAATGCTCGATCATTTTGAGTCGATATGGCGTCCCGGGATTGGCAACAGGAACCCTCGGTGTGTTAGGACCGATTCGCATGTCCTATGGGCACAGCATCTCGACGGTACGCTTTGTTGCGGATTTATTGAGTAATTTAGTCGTTGAATTGAATGTGGGTTGAGTGGGAGTAAAGGCAGAATTCTACGGATAATTTATTTATTTTATTTAACACATGTTTTTATTGGAAGTTATCCAGCCGATAGGCAAAGCGTTCCAATGATACGGAAATTTAGTTTGACCAAATTATCGCGGAGGCGAGATGGCTGAAGAGATCAAAGGAAAAGTTGATCAAAGCGAAAAACCTGAAGATCAAGAATTGGAGCAGGATGAAGAGATCACTGCCTCGGAGGATTTTGAACTTACTGAGACTGAAATCTTGAGCGAGGAGATCGATCTGCTGAAACAACACTCAAAAGAGTATCTGGATGGGTGGCAGAGAGAAAGAGCGGAATTTGCGAATTATAAAAAGCGCAAGGAAAGAGAAAACCAGCAGCTCAAAGACAACATTTCTGGAAATATCATTCGGAAATATCTAGAAATCGTAGATGATCTTGAGCGCGCTTTGCAGAATCAACCTGAGGACGGTGAAGGTGCCTCCTGGGCAGAAGGGATAGAGTTAGTCTATCGTAAATTCCTTGCTGCATTGGAGTCAGAAGGTGTTGTCACGATGCAGGTTGCAGGGCAGCAGTTTGATCCAAACCTGCACGAGGCTATATCTCAAGAACCGAATGAGGAATTTGAGAGCGGGCAAGTTATTGAAGTTCTCCGTAATGGTTATTTGATCGGGGAACGTGTTCTCAGACCTGCCTCAGTACGAATTGCACAATAATTATCATCATAAATAATTTAAAGAACAGGAAATTGGATGAATAAACGGAGGAATATTCAATGGGAAAGATAATCGGAATTGACCTGGGAACAACCAACTCAGTGGTGGCAGTCATGGAGGGTGGCGAGCCTGTTGTCATCTCCTCAGCGGAAGGTGAACGACTGGTGCCTTCTGTGGTGGCGGTAAATAAAAATCATGAACGCTTGATTGGGCGCGTGGCTCGAAACCAGTCTGTCGTAAATCCAGAGAACACCGTGTTCTCGATTAAACGTTATATGGGTCGGAAGTTTAACGACCCGGAAGTAAAGAAAGCGGTTGGACGGCTGCCCTATAAGGTGACCGAAGCGCCCAATGGGGATGTGCGCGTGATCTTGGATGGCAAGGAATATTCACCTCCAGAGATCTCGGCCATGATCTTGGGCAAACTGCGCACCGATGCTGAAGCATACTTGGGGGAATCGGTCTCCCAGGCAGTGATCACGGTACCGGCTTATTTCAACGATGCCCAGCGAAACGCGACCAAAGATGCTGGGAAAATTGCTGGCTTGGAAGTCTTACGAATCATCAACGAGCCTACTGCCTCCTCCTTGGCATATGGTCTCGACAAGAAAGCCGACGAAGTAATCGCGGTTTACGATCTGGGAGGCGGCACCTTCGATATCTCAGTTCTAGATGTAGGAGAAGGGGTTTTCCAGGTTCGGTCCACCAGTGGAGATACCTTCCTGGGTGGAGATGATTTCGATCAACGGATCATCGAATATATCGCGGATGAGTTCAAGAAAGATAGTGGTATTGATTTACGAAATGATCGCCAGGCACTCCAGCGCTTGAAGGAAGCCGCTGAAAAGGCCAAGATCGAACTTTCCACCATGATGCAGACTGAGATAAATCTGCCATATGTGACTGCTGATGCCAGTGGGCCCAAGCATCTTGTGATGACATTCACCCGGGCAAAGCTCGAACAATTGACAGCTGATCTGATCGAACGTTCCTTGGGACCCGTTCGACAGGCGATCAAAGATGCCGATCTTGATGTCTCTGCGATCGATGAAGTGGTCCTCGTGGGCGGCATGACCCGCATGCCAGCTGTCCAGGACGCAGTACGAAAACTATTCGATAAAGAACCCCACCGGGGTGTAAATCCTGATGAAGTGGTAGCGATTGGTGCTGCGATCCAGGCAGGTGTTCTTGGCGGGGATGTCAAGGATATCCTCTTGCTGGATGTCACGCCATTAACGTTGTCTGTGGAAACCCTGGGCGGCGTGGCAACACCTTTGATCGAACGCAACACAACCATTCCGACCGAAAAAAGCCAGATTTTTTCTACTGCCAGCGATAGCCAACCACAGGTAGAGATTAACGTTCTCCAGGGAGAACGCCCCATGGCAAGTGATAATAAATCACTGGGCAGGTTTGTCCTGGATGGGATCCCACCCGCACCGAGGGGTGTACCCCAGGTTGAAGTGACTTTCGATATCGATGCCAATGGAATCATGAAGGTCACCGCATTAGATAAGGCAACCAACCGCAGCCAGCATATTACGATCACAGCTTCATCTGGGTTGAGCGACAGCGAAGTCGAACAGATGCGCAAGGATGCTGAAGCGAATGCCGAGGAAGATAAGCATCGTAAAGAGCTGATTGAAGCTCGCAACCTGGCGGATAACGCGGTCTACACAGCAGAGAAAACTATCAAAGACCTGGGTGATAAAATCCCCACCGAGTTGAAGGAGAAAGTCGAGGCAGAAGCAGTAAAAGTCCGGGAGTTGCAATCCAGTGAAGATGCGAGTGAAATCCGTGCGGCGACAGATTCCTTGATGAGTGCAGTCCAGGAAATTGGTGCTGCAGCATACCAACAAAGTGGACCCGCAGCTGAACAAACTGGCGAGGCTGGACCTGAGGCAGAATCTGAAGCCGAATCTGAAGCCGAATCTGAAGCCGAATCCGATGAGGAAGATGGTGATGACGTCGTGGATGGCGAATTCAGGAATGAATAGACGTTCAAGAATGAGAAAAAATGACCTCGCGTGATTACTACGAGGTCCTAGGAGTTGGGCGGGATGCTTCTAATGATGATCTCAAAGGGGCATTTCGCCGGCTTGCGCGCCAATATCACCCCGATGTGAATGATGCAGACGATGCCGAAGAACGCTTTAAGGAAATTAATGAGGCGTATGCGGTCTTGTCAGATGCTGAAAGAAGGGCTGCCTACGATCGCTACGGGCATGCCGGTGTGCGTGGAGCTGGCGGGACACCCGACTTCACAGTAGATTTCTCTGATTTTGCGGATATCTTCGGTGAATTCTTTGGTTTTGGCCGCAGTGCAAGCCAGTCTCGCAACGTCCCCAGACGTGGGGCAGATTTGCAGTACCGGATGGATCTCAGTTTCGAAGATGCCGTTTTTGGTGTTGATGAAGAAATAGAAATTACACGTGACGAGGTTTGCAGCCGCTGTAACGGAAATCGGGCAGAACCAGGTACATCTCCGATTAAATGTACGACCTGTGATGGTCGCGGTGAAGTTCGCCAAGCCCGGCAAACCATACTGGGTTCAATGGTTCAGGTGACAACCTGCCCAACGTGCAATGGCTCTGGAAAAACTATTGAATCACCTTGTAACAATTGCAGCGGGCGCGGATTGGAAAGACGAACCCGTAAGAAGGTGGTCACGGTTCCAGCTGGTGTAGATAATGGCAACCAGATCCGGCTTGCGGGAGAAGGACAACCCGGTACGAACGGCGGACCCAATGGGAACCTGTACATCATAATCAATGTCAAATCCCATAAATATTTCCGCCGCCGGGAAAGAGATATCCTATTGGACCTAGAGATTAATGTAGCCCAGGCGACGTTAGGTGCTGATGTGCCGGTACCCACCATAGATGGTGATGCCACACTGAAAATCCCGACCGGAACTCAACCTGGGAAGGTGCTGCGCATGCGTGGAAAAGGAGTACCACATCTGCGAGGAAATGGTCGTGGTGACCAGCTGGTAATGGTTAACGTGATGGTACCAAAACACCTTACCAGTGATCAGCGCCAGATTTTTGAAGAACTGGCTACCAGCTTGGGCAGCGAGGTGAGACCCCAAGAACGCGGTTTTCTAGATTGGTTGAAGGAAACCATCAGCGGGTAGATAACCCGGGGCGTAGTGATTACCAGACTACGCCCTTTTATTTTATGAACGAACAAGCCTGGGTAGAGGCAAGTTTAGTGGTTGACGGTGAGATGGCTGAAGCTGTCTCAGAGGTATTGGCGCGTTTTGTTTCTGGCGGGGTCGTGATCGAGAGCACCCAAATTGCTGATGAACCTAACGGTGTGGGTAGAGCAGTGGGGCCCTTACGGGTGTGCGGATATCTTCAAAGCGATGAAAACCTGGAGGATACAAAACAAAAACTACAGGAAGCCCTGTGGCATCTCGGCCAGATAAGAACTTTCCCTGAAATGCAGTTCAGACCGGTTGCAAACCTGGATTGGTCAGAGGTTTGGAAGGAGCATTTTCAACCGATCCAAATTGGTAAACAATTGACCATTATCCCGATCTGGATGGATGTGGAAACTGATCAGCGGATAGCGATCAAGATTGATCCAGGGATGGCATTTGGAACCGGAACCCATCCGACTACCCAGATGTGCCTGGAAATCATCGCAGACCTGCTGGATGCAGAAGGAAATACCGGGTATGAGCGCAGTACACCCCCGCAGAAAATGATTGATGTGGGCTGTGGTTCAGGCATCCTCAGTATAGCCGCGCTGAAGCTCGGGGTGAGCGCCGTTTTGGGGGTGGACCTGGACCCGAATGCAGTGGAAGCAGCTCGTCATAATGCGACCATTAATGGAGTGAACGATCGCTTAGAGCTGTTTACCGGTTCCTTAAGGGAGATCAAGGCTGGTAAATATCCGATCTCAAGTGCGCAGCTGGTGGTCGCAAACATACTTGCGCCTGTGATTATCCGTTTGCTCGAGACAGGGCTGGGTGAGATCCTCGCCGCGCAGGGAAAATTGATCCTGTCTGGAATCTTAGAGGATCAGGTTCCCGAAGTGGAATCCGCTATCCACACGGCAGGTTTGCGGCTGGTACAAAAACACCAAATGGGGGATTGGATGGCGCTGGTGGTTGAGCAGTAAATTTATCTATGAGCTGGTGGGTGAGGATCAATCATCGCGGGTAAGCCAGCGGTCTAAATCGCGTGGCGGCTTATGATTCGATAAGGCATCGAGCAGCACATGTGGATCATCTGCAGCGGTAAACAAAGCCTGGTGTTCCTGGTAAATAAATCCCTCCGCATTGGCCTGGTTAATCATTTCTATCAGCGGGTTGAAGTATTGGCGGATGTTTAACAGACCCACCGGTTTCTGGTGCAATCCGATT
>DATKXE010000445.1:0-4839 GCA_035529195.1 Anaerolineales bacterium | reverse complement strand
CAGGCTTGCTCCTTGGTTTTCTGACCATTCTGCTGGCGAATTGGAATGGATGGAGAGGATTGAATCTAAATACGGGTTTGGCATGGCTGCTCTTCACCAGCCTGGGTTGGGGTCTTGCACTTGCCTGGGGAGTGGACCGTTACAGACTGGCAATCTCCCAACAAACAGACCTCAACCGGAAACGAGCACTGGGTGAGCTGCTTGTCGGTTCTGCAATACTTACCGGTTTGGCAATTGGGATTGGTCGCTGGCTGACCTTGGTTTCAGCTCCGACTGAAGTAGCACAAAGTCCGACCACCCCCGAGCTAACACGTCCTTTACCCACCGCTCCTCCGACGAAAGCCGGGTTTGAACCTGTTCTAGGAACACGATCAGAGATAACGCCCATCGAAGATTTCTACCGCGTGGATATCAATCTGCTGCCGCCTGGTGACGCAGAATTCCTTGACAGCAGCGATCCCCTGGTCCGGCGATTGCTTCAACAAGGTGGTGAGACCGATCTTCCCGCAGACACTTATGTTTTATTGGTTGATGGGTTAGTGAAGAAGCCTCTTGCGCTCACCCTGGCAGATCTCAAAGCCTACCCGATGGTAGATCAGTATGCCACCCTTACATGTATATCTAACCCGGTCGGAGGGGACCTGATCAGTACAACCTTGTTCCAGGGCGTTCGCTTGAAAGATGTCCTTGAAACTGCAGAATTAGATCCGAGCGTAATTGATATAAAATTCACAGGTGTGGATGGATATTCAGAATCACTCCCGGTGCAAACAGCATTTCACCCGGAAACCCTTTTATGCTACTCCATGGGGAATCAACCACTTACCAAAACTCATGGCGCGCCGCTGCGCTTATATACGCCCGGGCGATTTGGAATCAAGAGTCCGAAGTGGATCATCAAGATTGAAGCTCTTGATAGCGACTATCAGGGCTTTTGGCAGCAGCGAGGATGGACCGAGAGTGGGATTGTTAAGACCACATCTGTTATCGATACAGCCCAAGATGGTTTAGAGAATCAATTAATGGTCGGTGGAATTGCCTTTGCAGGGGCGCGCGGCATTCAGAGCGTTGAACTGCGCGTGGATGAGGGTGATTGGAAAACAGCCGAGTTGGATCGTCCGCTTTCACACCTCACCTGGGTGCTTTGGCGATCCGCCCTTCAATTAACTCCGGGGGAACATAAAATTACGGTTCGAGCGATTGATGGTGATGGTGATATTCAAACTGAGAGAAAATCCGCAACCCAACCTGATGGCGCTACTGGACACCACTCGATAAAAATTTCCGCCTAATCCTGAATTTGTCTTCGACCAGACCTGGTAATAATTCTCTAGGGGAAGGCCAGGAATATTTCTGTAACATCCCCAGTTTCCCAGGCATGCTGGAAAGCTTCCACGATCAATGGATCGTATTGCATGTCACTTCCAGATACAATTTCATTAAAAGCTTGTTCTGGTGATAATGCTTTGCGATAGGGTCGCTGGGTGGTCATCGCATCGAATGAATCAGCGATCGCCACAATGCGAGCAATCACGGGAATCTTTTCCCCCTTCAATCCATAAGGATAACCACTCCCATTCCATCTTTCGTGATGGTAAAGGATCACAGGTTTTGCAGACTCAAGATAAGGAATGTCCTTGATCAATTCCGCACCCACCTCAGGATGCTTTTTCATCTCAATCCATTCCTCATCTGTTAAAGCTCCTGGCTTGCACAGGATCTCTTCAGAGATGTGAATCTTACCGATATCGTGCAAGATGCTGCCGAAGCGCAGGTTATTGATCTCCGTCGAGGACCAGCCGAGGTATTCTGCAATGGTTTGGCCATAATTCATCACCCTTTCCACATGGCCGCGGGTGTATGGATCGCGTACTTCGATCGCATTAGCCAGCATGATCAAGGTGGTTTCGTAAGATTCCTGAATCTGGGCAAGGAGCAGCTGTTGGCTGCGGCCCAAGCGAGAACGGATGGCAGTCAACAAATCCTCAGGGGATATTGGTTTCAGCAGATAATCTTCAGCTCCCAATCGTTTACCAGCCAGGATGTACTTCCGCTCCCTCCGGGCAGTTAGAAATATGAACGGAATTGAGATCCACTCCGGGTGGTTGCGGACGGCTTCGTATAAAGCATAACCATCCATCTCCGGCATGAGGATATCAGCCAGGATTAAATCAGGTGTAACCGTCCGCAATTTCTCAAGTGCTTCTACGCCATTTCCCCCGGTGACTACCGAATATTCTTCTTGCTCGAGTAGCGATTTCAACCCTTGGCGAAGGACATCGCTGTCTTCAACCAGTAAAATTGTTTCTTCAGCCATTTTGATTTACCTTACCAGGATTCTTTCTGTTTCAGGGAACCAAACTCGGAAAGTCGATCCTTCTCCACTGACACTTTCCCAATCGATCTTCCCCTCATGCAGATCCATAATCTCCTTTACAATTGCCAGTCCCAATCCTGAACCCATAATTTTCGACTGACTGACCTTCTGCCCACGGTAGAAGCGCTCAAATAAGTGGGCAAAATCCGCTTCATCAATACCCATCCCGGTATCTCTCACTTCTATCCACACACCAGAATTTTCCTCGTGAGTGCTCACGATTACAGACCCTTGTGCGGTATAACGGATCGCATTGGATAATAAATTCGTCAACACCCTGGCGATCTGGTTTTGCTCACCGTATACGAAGGGCAAATTATCACCTGGCTCATAGATCAGTTCAAGCCCACTCTCCTCAGCCAAAGGGGAATGTGCGGCAACAACTTGCTCAGTTAGTAAATTCAAATCCAGATCTGTAAAGGTTGTGCGCTTGAGCTTGCCAACTTCAAGCCGTGAGAGGTCAAGAATATCTTCAATCATCCTCATCAATTGGCTGATTTCTGTTTTCAGGACATGCATATACTCGTTTTTCTTTTCTGGTTTGCCTCGTTCCAGCAGCTCAGCGAAGAGACCCATATTGGTAACCGGGGTGCGCAATTCATGGGAGACTTCAAGAATGAATTGATCCTTCAGGCGTTCAAGATCTTTGTATTGGGTGATATCCCTTTGACTGCTTACATATCCGATGATCTCACCGCTCTGGTTGCGAACCGGTGCGATGGTCAGCAGTACATCATAATGATGTCCGTCTTTACGAATTGTGCTTAATTCTCCGCTCCACCGGAATTCCTGTTCTAGTGATTCCTCAATTTCAATTGATTTCTCGCGATCATCTTGACCATTTAGCAATTCAAACAACGGTTGACCAATCGCCTCGACAGCTGGATACCCAGACTGGTCTTCAAAGGCTTGATTTACAGTAAGTATGTTCCCATCCAGGTCGGTGACCACAACCCCATCGCCCACACTGGATAGAACAGCTTCAACGCGCTCTTTTGCGTCAAAGAGTTCCGCAGTGCGCTCCTCCACTCGTTTTTCCAGTTCAGCCGCGTATTGTCGCAGGCGTGTTACGAGATGGATATTTTCAATTAATGGACCCATCTGTCTCGAAACGATGCGCAGGATATCCATATCTTCCCCACTGAAGACATCTCCGCCTGTTTTAGGACCTAACGCCAACAAACCTAAGACCTGTCCATGACCAATAACCGGAACCCATAAATAAATTTGCTCGCTGGCTAATAACTCATGCTCTTCCGGAGAAAGTTTTACCTCAGCCAGGGTTTCACGGAGCGATTCTCTACCCACCGCCCCAATGTTTAACAGGTAGGTCAAGCTATTTTGGGGCAGCGTTTGAAACGAAAGCGGGTCCGGGTCTTCCGGTTTCGGATGTGGCGCAACCTCAACCACGGAGAAACTGTCATCCAAATCCCTCAGAAAGATACATGCATCCTCCAGCTGCAGGACATTCACCACGCGATCTCCGACCGTTCTTGCCAGTAAGGACATCTCGGTGATTTGTTCGAGAGAATTGGTGATTTTGGTCACAGCAGACCGATAATCGTACCATCCGCCATAAAAAGCTGTATCCACCACCTTTTGTACTTGACGATACAATATCGGGAATAAACTGGCTAACACCAGCACAAGAATGGAGTTTATCAGGGCATCAGGCACAAAATCAAGGTTGATCGCGTTGCGAACAGCGTATAAAACAGCATACAAACCGCCCAGGATCGAGAACACCAGGATGAAGGTAGCCCCCCGATTGACATGCCGATCGATTTCGATCAACCGGAGCCGGACAATGGCATATCCATAGGTAAGGGGGAACAAACCTAAGAATAAAAAGGCGATTTGGTATGAAAAAATTGGCTGCGAGAACAATGCGTCTGGTAAGAGAGTCAGCGTGATTATGGGTACCAAACTCAGGACTCCACCCAGCACAACGATCCTGATTCTGCTGCGCACACCTGGGGAGATTGCATACCGGTAATCGTATATCAGCAGTCCAATCACCAAGACCAGGTTAAATGTTAAGAACATCAAACCAGCTGTATACAGCTGGTTTGACCATAAGAAGGATCGAATGGTTTGCGTCCCCAAAATGAGGTAAGGCAAGCCGCCCAGCAATGCCACCATATATAAACCCAGCAGCGCTACGCGCCGCCTGCGTAAGTGGATCGGTTGGGGAAAGTAATAGTGCATATGGACTGTAAGTGGACCGATCAACCATAATAGAGCATTGAATATGCTGGATAAGATCGGAGGTCCAACCGAGGAACTCAATCCGGTCACCAACATCAGAGCACTAACCTGGGTGAATAAGAAGAACAGATTAGAAGTGATATCTCCTGGTTTGAAAGAGAGAACTCCAACTCCCATGCCCCAAAATACCAAAGCTAACACTAGTATGACTACCAGATCGATGATTAACTCACTGCCAGGTTTTTCGAGCTTGA
>DATKXE010000444.1:0-4440 GCA_035529195.1 Anaerolineales bacterium | reverse complement strand
TACGCCCGGCGCATTGCGACCATTGATGAATCGAGGCGCCTTGGCGGGCGTGTCAGCCCGATTACCTATATCGGGGTTCATGATATTGACCAGATGCTCTGGTACCATCCCCAACCGATCAAATCTGTCTATGCTCGCGCTTTACGTGGCAGGGTCTGGGATGAATTTAAAACCTATGATAGTGCCTGGCTGATGATTGAATTTACGGATGGTGCTTTAGGTATCCATGAAGTTGGCTGGTGTCTCCCTGAAGAATGGGCAGGCTGGGATAAACCTACCAATTGGGGTGGTTTCGGTGATGTACGCATGAATGTCATCGGCACGGAAGGGGTTCTGAACTTGAATTTCACTCCTATGGACCTGTATGCCTGCGACCGGGATGGCTGGAAGCTGCCCGATACCCGCCACTGGCCAACCATGAACGGCAAGCTGGTTGGCGCGGCAAAAATGGAAATCGAACATTTCTTCGAATGCGTGCTCAGGGACCAGCAGCCACTGGTTACCGGCGAGGATGGTCGCCGTTCGATCGAGGTCATGCTGGCAGCAGAAACCTCGATTCGTGAAGATCGGATTGTGTTCCTCACTTGATCCTGATTATCCTGATCCTAAGATGCGGGTAGTGATTATGCATACTACCCGCATTTATTGCTGTAGAATTGGATAGGAATATGGTTGATTTTCATAGATATCAATCGCCTCAGGATAATTTTGTTCCAAAAATCTGCATTATTGATTTTTTCCATCAGTTGACGTATCCAAATTTCTATACAATAATATTAGATATATTCTTAAACCTCGGATTTGTTAATATATTTAGCTATCCGAATATCAAGGAGGTTAATTTATGGACATGGAATTAGAAGGATATCTAAGACCCCCGGAATATCCAATGGCGCCTTACCCCGCCAAGGTTGTCACCCTGGCAACCGGCGCCAAACTGGTGATCCGGCAAGCCAATCGAGACGATGTGCCGATCCTGCTGGAGGCGATCAGACCGACCCTGCGGGTGCCCCGAGATTATTATGACATTGTCGGCGTACGCCTGTATGCCGAGCTGCTCGGCTGGTACCGCTACCGGGTGCGGGATGAATTTTGCCTGCTCGGCCAGATCGATGGATTATTGGTTGGCATTGTCAACAGCCGTATGTTCTCACCCGAAGTCGGCATCAGTCTGCATACCTTGGCCATCGAGCGCGGCCTGCGCATCGGCGCCCACCTGTTCGCCTCGAAGATGGAGCATCATATTGAATACCTGGAACAGGATGAAGTGCTGATCACTGCTGAAAGCCCCATCGGGTTCAGGCGCTGGATGATCGAATACGGTCTGATCAAGCGTGATGGGCAGCACGAGCTGGGCGGAGCCACCCCTTATGCCCTTACTCGTGATTTGTACTTCGCTGCCAAACATCGTCTGGTGGCAGGCGAACGACCTGTACCTCCGGAATTAATGGAGGTGGCTGAAAAAGAGATCATCATTGCCACTGAAGATGACATCCTCGAGAAGATCTTAGGTGCGAAGAGGAAGGTGCTCCAATGAGACCGGTAGTAATTTCTGGAGTTGGGATGATCCCCTTTGAACGCCATGATGATGACAGCCTGGTAGATATGCTGGCTGCTGCGGGGCTGCGAGCCATGGACGATGCCGGCTTGGGAGACCGACCTGTCGACGCGGTCTATGTCGGCAACATGGCCTCCGGGTTATTTAACCACCAGGTCTCGGTTGCCAGCTCCCTGGTGGATAGGCTGAACCTCATGCCAGCTGCTGCTGACCGGATCGAAAACGGGCCAGCTTCTGGTGGATCAGCTATCAAGAATGGCCTCTTGGCGGTCGCTTCTGGGTATTATGATGTAGTCTTGGTCGCCGGTGGTGAGAAGATGCGCGAGGTGATTGGACCTCGCTCCACCGATATCGTTGCCTGCATGACCCATCCCCAGGCAGAATATATTTATGGGGTGACACTGCCAGCGATGGCAGGCATGTTCGCCCGACTATATATGGACAAATACGGGATCACCCGCGATCACTTAGCTGACGTGGCTATCAAGAACCAAAACAATGGTTTGTTAAACCCGTATGCTCATATCCAAATGAAGATCACCAAGGAAGGTATTCTCACCCATCCGCAAGCTCATATTAACAATCCGGTGGTCGCAGATCCATTGCATCTCTACGATTGCTGCCCTGTCAGTGATGGCGCCGCAGCTGTGCTGCTGACCACACCTGAGATCGCCAAGAAGCTAAAAAATACACCGATCACCATCGCGGGTTTCGGGCAAGCCACTGACACACACACGCTTCAGGAACGTGATGATCCCACTGATTTGAAAGCCGTAACCATCGCCGCTGAAAAAGCATTTTCAATGGCCGGTATCAAACCAGCTGACATTGACGTCGCCGAACTGCATGATGCATTTACTATCCTGGAGATCGCTGAAAGTGAGCACGTTGGCTTCTTCAAGAAGGGTCAGGGTGGTGAAGCGGTCGCCAGCGGTGCCACTCAAATCGGTGGCAAACTGCCCATCAATCCCTCCGGCGGGTTAAAAGCTCGCGGCCATCCAGTCGGTGCTACCGGAACCGCCCAGGTCGTTGAATTGGTCTGGCAGCTCAGAGGCGAAGCTGGAGAGCGCCAGGTGAAGGATGCTGCTAATGGTTTCTCGTTGAATTTTGGCGGATTTGGCAACAATGTAGTTGCATTTGTGTTGAGGAGGGATGCATGAAGACCATCACTGGTTATAAATGTACCAACTGCGGTCAGGTCATGTTCCCAAGACACGAACGCTGCTTGAACTGCAACGAACGGGAATTCAAGAAGGTTGAGCCAACCAAGCGAGGCAAGCTGCTGACTTATACGGTGGTTAACGAGCTGCCCTGGGGTATTGACGAGCGCGGCAGAGTGCTGGGTGTTGTCGAATTTGAAAATGGCCTCAAAGCAATGGGTTTGATCAAATCTGATAAGGTAAAGATCGGCATGAAGCTCACCACTGGTTGGGACGAGGTCAGATACCAGAACGGGGTGCGGGTATATGGCCTGACCTTCGAGGATTAGATTAATAGAATTAGAGGTGCGCCGCAGGATATTTTGTAGCGCACCTCTACTCTTGTTTTCAATCTGCTTTCATTAAGAATTAAAATTTTCTGCTCAACCTGTTTAATTGCTCCACGTGACTGGGATCTGAAGCGTCTCCAAACTTTGTCTTCGGGAGCGCCGATTTTTTGACCATCAGCTGCTCATATCTGTCATCATCCACGAAGGCTACACAGCGACCGATGCTGGCCTCCCCATCCACAAATCGCCAGGGGAAGAAACCGATCGTTGCCCTTTGGTTCAGCAGCAAGTCGATATCCCCCCCCACGCATTCTGCATGAATGATGCCATGGGGAAACATTTCAATGTGCATCAGCTGGTACTTCGAGTCGTTATAAAATTCAGCTAGACTCTGACCATATTTTTCCTTAAATACCTGCTCAGCCTGGCGAGTTTGGCGCGGCATCCAGTCCCGGATGATGGTATTCATGGGGTGATCTGCACTTCCACAATCAACGCCTATCCAGCGCAGTTTTTTGGCCCTTGCCCATTCTGCAAATTCGCGGTCGGGTCCAGGATGTTTGACCATATAGCGGATTTCATCCGCCGTGTTATGGTCCCAACCAAAATGGTGGTATCCGGTATGGATGATCAGGATATCCCCTTCTTTGACCTCTACCCGCTCTTCGACCATCTGGCTGGAATAGACCTCATAATCACCGGCTGCATCGCTGAGATCAACGATCACGCCATCATTTACCAGGAAATCCATCTCCAATTGAGCCATATCCTTGCCGGGTGTAAAGAAATGGATCTCGCCATCCAGGTGAGTACCGATATGATTCGAATGCGTAACCAGCTGGCCGTTCGCCCCATTGGGAGCCAGGCGTTTAAAGTACTTCACCTGCAGCGGTTCATAAGTCGGCCAGGGAGGTGTCCCAATCCCAAGCGGGATGGTTAAATCAATCGTCTTCATAAGATTTTCTCCTTTGAAATATATTTAACTCTGATACGTGTCATCAATTTTATTTCTCTAGCTATATCACAATCCCTGCTTCAAGCATCGTCAGGTAAACTTTTTCAGCCGTAAAGGGAGGTCCTTCAAACCGCACACCAACCGCATCGTAAATCGCATTGGCAATCGCCGGGATGGTCGGTACCATCGAGTGTTCCCCCACGCCTCTGGCTCCCCAGGGACCATCATCCTGGGGTACTTCGACGATCATGGCCTGGATGCCATCTGGAACATCGCTGGAGGTCGCAATGCGGTAATCAACGAAGCTCGGATTCTGCACATAGCCATCTTTCAAATCGAGACTCTCAAATAGGGCGGAGCTCATGCCCTGGACGAAACCACCTTCAATTTGGGCCCGCACCATATCGGGATTGATCGCCTTACCCACATCGAAGGCTG
>DATKXE010000443.1:0-3437 GCA_035529195.1 Anaerolineales bacterium | reverse complement strand
CGCTCTTAATATGGACGTCGTTGTTCTCGAGCAAGACGAGGGTAATGATTGGCTGGAGATCGCGCGTGGCCTGGGAGCCATTGTCCTGGTTGGTGAAGCTGCAGACCCGGATTTGTTGCGCCAGGCTAAGGTGGATCAGGCAAAATACCTGATCGCAGTCATGGGTGATGACGGCGCCAATGCAGAAGTAGCAGTCCGGGCAGAAGAGCTGCTGCAGGAGCGAATATCAGGTGTGCTGACCTGCCTGATCCACATCGTCGACCCACAGCTTTATGATTTGCTTAGGGAGAAAGAGTTGGGGGAGCAGGACGGTTCAGGTTATCGATTGGAGCTGTTCAACATCTATGACCGTGGCGCTCGCATGATGCTTCACTCAGGTGGAGAGCCAGGAGCAAAACATGCACCGGCAGCAATCCCAGGCCATATACTGGTGGTCGGAATGGGAAAATTGGGAGAGAGCGTGGTTCTGCATGCCATCAAGGGATGGCGCGAGAACAACCAGTCAATGAATGACAACCTGAAGATCACAGTTATTGATCGAGATGCACGTTTGAAAACGGAATCGCTTTACGTTCGCTTTCCGCAAATAGATCAGGTTTGCGATATCGTCCCGCTCCAGATGGAGGTGAATTCACCGGATTACCTCAGAGCAGATTTCCTTCATAATCCCTCTGGGCGGAGCGCGGTGGAGCGGGTTTATGTCTGCCTGGATGATGACTCACTTGGACTGCAGGCTGGCTTATCCCTGCTGCAACAAATGAAGACCCACAAGGTGCCGATTGTGATCCGCATGGTGGAAGACACTGGCCTGGCAACCCTCCTTGGGGATGGTGATACGCGCCAGGGGACATTTAAACAATTGTATGCTTTTGGTCTGCTCAACCAGACCTGCACAGCTGATTTACTGCTCGGGAGTACCCATGAGGTTCTGGCACGTGAATTGCATTCTATTTATCTCAATGAGCAGGTATTAGATGAAGGGAATATAGGCCAGAGCGAAGCGCTGGTTCCCTGGGAGCAGCTGCCAGAAAGATTAAAAGAATCCAACCGGGTCCAGGCTGCCAACATCGGAAGTACACTCGCTGAAACCGGTTATCGTATTGCCCAAATGCGAGATTGGGAGGCAGGCGATCTCCAATTCTCTCCTCAAGAGGTTGAAACCATGGCGCGCTTGGAACACGAGCGCTGGTGCCAAGAACGCAAACGGACAGGATGGACTTATGGAGCCCATCGGGATGCAGACAAGAAAACCAACCCTGCCCTTGTCGAATGGGAAGTTTTAGAGGAAGAGGAGAAAGAGAAGAACCGGCGCTATGTGCGCGGATTACCCCGCACGCTGGCTCGGGTAGGTTTCCAGATTGAGCGTTATTAGTGTGATTTGTTTTCATATTGAATTTATCCAGAAGAATATTTTCGGAGATCCTCCAATCAATCGATCCAGCGTCAAGAAGGACAAAGAATATGGCCCATGATGTGTTTATCAGTCACTCCTCTAAAGACAAAACGATAGCTGATGCGGTTTGTGCCACACTTGAAAAACGGGGCATTCGCTGCTGGATCGCTCCGCGGGATGTTCCACCAGGCCAATCCTGGCCAGCAGCAATTGTCGATGGGATCAGGAATGGTAAAGTCTTTGTGCTCGTCTTTTCTGACGTTTCCAATCAGTCAAAGCAGGTCACAACTGAGGTAGGGGAGGCATTTGACAACAGCATTCCTATTGTTCCTTTTAGAATCGATGATGTTAAACCTTCCCGGGAGATGGGTTATTACATCAAATCCATCCACTGGTTGGATGCTATGAACCCACCGATGGAACGCCACCTCGATAAACTGGCAGAATCAGTAACGGCATTGCTTTCTATTGAGAGGAAAGATCAGCTGCCGGCTGCGGAAACTGTGTTCGAATTACCGGAAAAAAAGAGCTGGCCATTACCAACGTGGGCGACTGTTTTAATTATTCTCGCAGCGGTGGTGATCATCGGGGGAATTGGGATTTGGGCATTTCCCCAAATGGGTTCCGGGACCAGTCCAACAAGCCCAACGGAAGTTTCCTCACCAACTGAACTTGCTTCTACTGGAGAAGTCGTGGAAAACCCATCAGATGTGACTTCTACTCCAGACAGCGGGAGTGATTGGCATCCATTAACATTTATGATCCCGAATCCTCAAATTTGGGATGTAACTGTAGATAACCAATATACTGCGATCGAGCAACGCGATACCGATGCGTATGCTTGGTCTACACAAAGTTTTCAAGGCGATATTATGGTAAGTCTGGAGCTCAGGAGCGCGGTGGAGGCGCTCGACCTCGGGTGGGATGAGATGAGTAATCAGATTCCAAGCCAAAGTTCAGGATGCGTAATCATCTATGGCGATGGTACTATGCATTCCTATGGAAGCCTAGTTTTTTGTGTGCACTGGGATGGTTATTTTCTTGATAAGCATTACTCTCGCTATGACGCTGATCAAAATCGCCCCGAAGAATACTTGGCGTATATCCTTCACGATAACCCTTCTGAAAAAGTCTATTCAGTGAGGGTCGAAATCTTAGATGATATGGCCAGCATGTATGTGAACGGGGAACAAGTGTTATCTTCCTTTTTCGATACGAAGGAAATCGATCGCAGTGGAAGAATAGGATTGTTTAAATACTGGTCAGACGGGGAGATTACTTTTTCAAATATTCAAATAAAAACGCCCAGCGACGGAGACTAAGAGCCATAAGTTTCCTTATTGGGAGAATTGAAATGCCAATTGGAATTCCCACCTCAAGAAGTTGAAATTATGGCGCGCAAGGAACACGAGCGCTGGTTCCAAGAACGAGAAGAAGCAGGTTGGACTCATGGACTTGATCGGGATGCAGACAAGAAGACCAACCCTGACCATGTCGAATGGGGTGATCTGCCGGAGGAAGAGAGAGAAAAGAACCTGCGTTTTGTGCGTGGATTACCTCGCTCGCTAGCTCGGGCAGGTTTCCAGATTGAGCATTATTAGTGTGATTTGTTTTAGTATTGAATTTATCCAGAAGAATATTATCAGAGGTACTCCAATCAATCGATCCAGCGTCAAGAAGGAGAAAGAACATGGCCCATGAGGTGTTTATCAGCTATTCATCTGAGAATAAAACGGTTGCAGATGCGATCTGCGCCATGTTAGAAAACAGGAAGATTCGTTGTTGGATTGCTCCTCGTGATGTCCCTCCAGGCAAACTTTACGGGGCTTCTTTGCTCAATGCGGTTAAATCCGCTCGGGTAATGGTCTTGATCTTGTCTGAAGACACAAATCAATCACAATATGTTGTCCGTGAACTGAACGCAGCGGTTGCCAAAGGAGTTCCGATTATTCCTTTCCGGATTGAGGAAGTTCTACCTTCGGAAGAGTTGGGTTTCTACATCGACTCACTTCACTGGTTGGATGCAATGAACCCGCCCCTGGAA
>DATKXE010000442.1:0-3853 GCA_035529195.1 Anaerolineales bacterium | reverse complement strand
CGGGTTGAATTGGATCGCTCCGAGCGAATCCGTCTCTACAACAATTTCCAGGTGCGTTTTTCCAGCGATCTCCCCGCCTTACCGCTTTTCTATCCGGTTTACAATTATGGCATCGATCAACGTGTCAATGGGGTAACAATTGGCTCGTTATATCAACCGAGTGACCGCTTTGCTGACGTGGTCAAATGGTTCCTGCTTGCTGAACGCGCTCTCGAACCAGTCTCGACACAGGTCGAGAACACCCAAACTCCCTGAATTTTTTCGACCAACTATATTTCACAAACCTTGAATTCCGTTTCAAACAATATTTGTACTTGATGCGGTCAGATCTAGCAACTCATGCTCATCATGGGCGCTGGCAAGAAACATGAGCTCACCACTATGCTGTTGAGATCATATGTCAACCCATTATGGTGTGCGGTCATACAGATGCTTGTAGATGCTGAAGATTTCGTATATCCCCTTAATATAATCGCGGGTCTCTTCGAAGCGGATCACTTCGACATACAAATCCGGATCAGGCGGCACCAGATTCTTCCAGGTCATCGCGTTACCCGGACCGCCATTATAAGCTGCTAGTGCTCCGTAAAGATCACCGCTCATAAACCCCCGTTGTCGATTTAGGTAATCGCTGCCCAAATTGATGCTCACCAGCGGTCGATAAAGATCCTCGTCCGTATAATTGGGAGGCCAATCAGCATTCGCGGCAATTTCACGACCGGTGCTGGGGATGATCTGCATCAATCCCCGCGCTCCAGCAGAGGAGCGCACAAAACCTTCGAACAAACTTTCCTGCCTCATAACGCTGAACAAAAACAAGGGGTGAAAATTGTATTCCTGGCTTGCTGGCATGACCAGCTCCCGGTAATACGGTCCGAAGCGGATATGATTGAAATAGACTGGCGCTCTCATTGTCTCAGCATCATCCATACCAACCTGGTCAAGCACCTGCCTGGCAGCAAAGATCGCTGTCCTGTAAAGTCCTTTTTCCAACAAGTGATTAGCTAACCGGTATGAATTCGCTGGATCAGCTTCAATCGATAAGCGTAAATCCTCAAATTCAGCTCTGGCAGCTTCATACAACCCTAAGCGCAAGAACTCATTACCTCGCTGGAATCTCACATCTCCAGCAAGAGACCCCGGGCTGGATAAGTCCGTTTCTTCTGGCAATCCGAATATCGTCCGCATCCATTCTTCTGCCTCTTGTTGCTCAGAACCTAAATCAATGGATAGATCGTATTCTAGAGGCATTGTGAACGGTTCGATCTCAGTCAGGAGATCACCTGCACGTTCGCTGTAATAACCGGTTGGATCGATCAACACTGCCTGTTCCCAGGCAGCATGCGCAGCCTCTTCCTGACCCATGGCACTTCTTGACTTACCAATCCAGAAATAGGCTGCTGAGCGTATTTCTAAATCTGTAGAAAACGCTAAAAGCTTCTGGAAGAGCTTTTCCGTAGCCACATAATCTGCCAGCCGATATCGGGTGATGCCAGCCAGGTGAAGAGCCTCTTCAGCCAGCTCAGATCCTGGGTATTCGGACACAATTCGTGCCCATATTATGGCGGCCTGGTCCAGCTGGTCACCGCGCTCTGCGATCCTGGCAGCTTGGAAAAGAAACTCTGCTGCCCGGGGATGAGCAGGAAACTGGTCGACGAAATCCAGCAGAACTTGAGTCGCATCACGATATTCCCCCATCTGGAACCATAATACTTCTCCAGTTTGTTCCCAGGCATCATCCCAGACTTCAGCTTCGGGATGGGATTGAATGATTTCACCCCAAATATCCAGAGCAGCCTGGTGATCTCCAAGAGCACTTTGTGACAGGCCTTTGTAATACATCGCTGTGGCGATATCTGGTGAGCCAGCCTGAATAGTACGGTCGAAGGCAGCAATTGCTACCGCATATTGTGCTGCATAATAGTCCACCAAACCTCTCTGCAGCTCGTCCACGAGCACCCCGGCCTCGACCAAATCCACCAGTGCTAAGTAAGAATCGTAGGAAAGTGGGTAGTTCATTACTGCGTCCAGATATGCAGCTTGCGCCAGCTCAGTTTCCCCAATGGAGATGTACGCCTGACCAATCAAATAATCCAATTGAGCGCGCATATAATCATTTGCAGTACGGGAATAAAGATCCTCATATGCCACAATAGCTGTCGCCAGTTCCCCTGAGAAATCATAGGCTTGCGCCATCTTAAATTCGATATCCAGGCTGGAATCCAAACGGGGCGCTCCCAGAGCAGCCTGGTATGCTGCAATAGCTCCCTGGTAATCCCCAGCCGCGCTGAGTACATCTCCACGCAACTCGCTCACATAGCTGTCGATTACTCCAGGACGCAGATCAAGGTATTTTGCATACTCCTCCGCTGCGGCAGGATAATCCCCTTGCGCTTCATATATCTGCCCTAAAACAAAATACACCTCCGCCAGCTGCGGAAGTTCGCTGCCCGGGGAGATCAACGCCTCCAGCTGATCCTGTGCTTCAAGCAGCTCCCCCGCCAGGAAATGAGTGCGCGCGATTCCCAAACGAGCAGCAAACTGCACTTCTTCATCCGGGCTGGTCTCCAGGGCCTGCCGAAATTCCGTCAAAGCACTTTCCCAATCACCAAGAAAGATAGCCCGGTCACCCATCTCAACTCGCACAAATGGGAGCGGCGTTGGTGTTGCTGTAGGCAGAGGCGTATTCGTCGGCAACAAAGTGGGCACCGGAGACGAACTTGCTGGCGGCTGCGGCGTAGTTTGATCCGCTGACCAGGCAGGCAAACTGCACGCCCCAATTCCCACCAGCAGGACCAAAAAAAGGATGCAAATTCTAACTTTGTCCACGATGGAAAACTATAACCCAGGCGATCAAGGGTGTCAATCCTGGGCAATCTGGATGTAATTGTTCAGCGAAAATATCACCCAATGAACAATAAGTGACATTCAGCATGGACGAAATCAAGAGATTGGAAGTAATACAAAAAGTTGAGAGCAAACAGCTAACTGGCGAACAGGCTGCCAAGCTGTTGAAAGCCTGCGGGAAGAGATCTGGGAAGTAATCTCGGATTGGGGCAAAGAGATCCTTGGTAATCCTGAACGCTTCAAAAATCGCTTTTTACCAGTCGTTTATCGTCCTGAGTTACAGCAGAATGCTGCACGATCTCCAGGCAGGTAGCATCGGTTCCAAGCGAACAGGTGCAGAATGGGCGCAGGCCCACTTAAACCCCTCTTGGCGAGATCGGATCGACCTTTACATGGGCAGCGCGACCTAATCCAGAGCTAACGATCCGTCAACCTGCGGATGTGGAAGATTTTGAGAGAACAATCGATTTCGTCCGCCATGCGATTGAATACAGCAAGAACGAATTGTCGCTCTGAGCCGCAGGCGAAGAGTCTCTACAGCTCAGATTCTATGTGGATTCCAGGTATGAGAGATTCTTCGTAGCCGTTGGCTCATCAGAATGACAGCTACTTTTATCACTCTGACCCGCAAGCGTGTCCCTGAGCTGAAAGATTGGGGGCGAAGAGTCCCGATATACTTGGTCTATCACTATATTCTGGAAGGAGGAGAAATTACCCAGTATATTGACCACGCTCAGAAAAGGGATAAGCGGGTCCCAAGAAATAATTGAGTTGTTCAGAGAATAGAGATACCCGGAAGGAAAAACCGATGCTCAATCGATATCAAAAGGATGGGGTTCTTCAATCATGTACTTCCATTCTGGTTTTTCAAACAAGCTGAGCTGCTGTCCTGTTCCACTGGGAGAAGTGAAGAATTTTCTTGGTACTAAACCTTCATCGTTTAATCCATCCAGCTTGTTAATGGTTTGCTGAATGTTCTTCAGGCAATATGTACTCATTTCCTGAT
>DATKXE010000441.1:0-6122 GCA_035529195.1 Anaerolineales bacterium | reverse complement strand
AGATCTGGGAAAACCAATCACCAGCTCCAACCAACTGTCCAGGCCAAATGACAGCATGGAAGGGGATATTATCTTTTCCGATGAAGTAATAGCTTTTTGCTTGCGGTTCGTACCACCAATCATGCCAGGCATGAGGTTGATCGGTTAATTGAGCCCACTCTATGCTGGCTGACAGGTAGCCAATCACGGCTTCGAACCAAACATACAGCCTTTTGTCATCCCAACCATCAATCGGAACGGGTATCCCCCAATCTAAATCTCGGGTAATGGCGCGACCATGCAAATCCTCCGCCAGGATTTGTCCGAGAGATTGGTGGAGAACATTAGGACGCCAATAGCTTTCTCGCTGGCGTAAGAAATCGATAATCGCTGGTTGCAGATTACCGAGGTCTAAATAAAAATGCTTGGTTTCTTTCAATTCCGGAGAGGAGCCATCGATTTTCGAACGGGGATCGATAAGGGATGTGGCATCCAGGAGAGAGCCACATTGATCGCATTGATCGCCGCGGGCGTGAGCGTAGCCACAGATATAACAAGTTCCTTCAATATAGCGGTCGGGAAGGAAACGTTTTTGAGTTGGTGAATACCACTGTTTCTGCCGGTCGATGTACAGGTACCCACTGTTCTTCAAAGCCAGGAATACCGATTGGGATACTTTGAAGTGGTTCTCAGTGTGTGTGCTGGTGAAGAGATCGTAGGTCAGACCAAGGCGTTGAAAAAGCTCCAGGAAACCCGTGTGGAATTGGGAGTAGACCTCTATTGGTGATACGCCATCCGCATCCGCGCGGACAGAAACGGGAGTGCCGTGAGAGTCCGATCCGGAGACCATCAGCACTTTGTTGCCGGATAATCGTTGGAAGCGAGCGAAAATATCGGCCGGCAAATATGAGCCGGTGATATTGCCGACGTGGATCATTGAATTGGCATAAGGCCAGGCGACAGAGACAAGGATATTGCTTGGCATATTTTTCCTCCAGGTTTTTGCTATGCATATTGTAGCGCGAAGATCAATGGTATGGGGTAACCAATCGGAATTGATCCACGCTCTTCAAGATAGCTTGAAAAAAGGCCATCCAATTCTGGACAGCCTTTTGATCGTGTTAAGTACACTCTCAACAATTAGATATCAAATCTATTTTCAGGTGTCCGAAAATTGGGAAGTGGATGGCTCTCCTGCACGGGCATGGTAATGATAGCCAGGTAAATCCGTATGCTGCTCATTGAATATCGCTCATCTGGTGAAGAATGTTGAAGGAGTGTATGGCGGTAAAGGTAGATTGTCAAGATTAGATCACAAGTACTCACGCAGAAGCCGAGCTTGCCTGGGATTGCGTAAGCGCCGCAGTGCTTTGCCTTCAATTTGGCGAATGCGTTCGCGGGTTAGACCAAATTTCCGACCGACTTCTTCCAAGGTGTATGGCTTATCGCAGTCCAATCCAAAGCGTAAGCGAATTATACGCGCTTCACGTGGGGAAAGCGATGAAAGGACTTCATTGATCCGCTCCCGCAACATTTCTTCATAAACAGCCTGCGCAGGCGAGGGAGCGCCTTTATCCTCAACGAACATCCCGAATTCTGAATCCTCGTCATCCCCAATGGGACTTTCTAGCGATACTGGCGTCCATGAAACTCTCAGCATCCATTTTATTTTCTGCGGATCGAGATCCATTTCGACAGCCAGCTCTTCTTCGCTGGGAGGATAACCGAGTTCCTGTTCCATTTTATATAGTGTGCGGTACATTTTACGGATACGGTCAGTCATGTAAACCGGCACCCGGATGGTGCGACCCTGGTCTGCGATGGCCCGGGTGATCGTTTGGCGGATCCACCAGGTGGCATAAGTTGAAAATCTAAACCCACGCTGGTATTCAAATTTTTCCACTGCCCGCATGAGACCTAGATTGCCTTCCTGGATTAAATCAAGGAAGGGAACCCCATTGCCGAGATACTTTTTTGCGATGCTGACAACAAGGCGGGTATTGGCTTTGATCAAATGCTCACGGGCAAGGTAGCCATCGCGAATTTGATTTTCAAGCTCGTTGCGCAGGTTCGGCTTCAGCGATTTCTCTCTTTGGGAGAGCCGCTTGCGAGCCTCGCAAGCAAGTTCTATGCGCTTGGCTAAATCTACCTCCTCATTTTGGGTGAGCAATGGGATGTGCGCCATTTCTTTTAGATAGAGACCGACCGTATCATCAGAGCCGATCAATTCAAAGTTTTTATGTGCTCCGAGTGGTGGGGCAGATATAAATAAATCCTCGTGATATTCGATGTCGTCGGATCCTTGTTCAGAGGTGTAATCCAGTGTTACCCCTAAACCACGTAGCTTCAATGAGTTTAGCTCCAAGAGGCTGCCTCCTTCCAAAACTTATGAATGCGCGCGGGATTATTCCCGCAGAAACACTGACTGTGGGAAAATATTAAGAACGGATTTATCGCTGGAGTCGAAAAAACTGAGCAAAACACGAGCGTCCCTCCTGCAGAGAGGATCTGCTTGGTTAAGCGGCGGCGAATCCTATTGTGGTCAGATTTACTCCATTGTTTGATTATTAAGTAGAGTCTTCAATACAGCCAGGCGCGGATCACCCGATTCCACTTCGTGGACATGGAATTGTTCTCCATGGGGTTCTCCACACACGGCGCAAATCCCAGGACAATCAGGGTGACAGAGAGGGTTGATCGGAATTTCTAAAATCAGGTACTCGCGGACTAAAGGGCCCAGGTCAATGTGACCATCTTCGGGTAGAATCAATTCAGATTCACTGATGGATCGCTGAGAAAAGGCGAAGAGTTCAGCGAATTGGGTGCGGAGCTGATGTTCAATATCGTTCAGGCAGCGTGCGCATTCAGATTGGATCAATGCCTGTAGATCTGCCTGGACTAACAAACCTTGAGGGGTACGCGTGATTCTCGCATTACCCTTAAATTCCTTAAGGTTCAGGTCTGGTTCAATAGAAAGGGAGGGCAGCTCAAAATAAAAATCCCGGCTGGATCCGACAGATTGGTTAATTAGGAATCCGACGTTCAGCCGGAGCGACTGGCGAGGTTGATTCATAAGGAGAGGAAACTCGCAAAATAAATATTATAAATTTGGATGATTATAACATAAATAGATAAACACGTCAATTATTGTGGGTTATTATTATATAATGTTATGGTAATATATAATATTACGAAAGATATGGTTTTAAAAACAAAGATAACCCTATATATACGGTTTAGTTGTGGTAATAATAGTCGGGAGAAGGTATGGAATGAAGAAATTGCTGTTGGCGACGCAGAACAGGGGCAAGATCAGGGAACTGCGGGATTTGCTGCAGGGACTGGGGGTTGAATTAATCGTGCCAGGAGATCTAGGTCTGGCGTTGAACCTTGAGGAAAGTGGTAAAACCTACCTTGATAATGCTGCCAAGAAAGCGATTGCTTATGCAAATACAACCAACCTGCTTTCCCTGGCAGATGATTCGGGCTTGGAGGTGGATGCATTGGAAGGTGCACCAGGAATATATTCAGCCAGGTATTCACCTAAACCTGGGGCGAAGGATAAAGACCGCAGGGATTACCTCCTAGAACAATTACAGGGGCAGGAGAAGCCCTGGACCGCCAGTTTTCATTGTACGGTCGCACTGGCTATACCAGCTGGTGAGATCCAATTTGCAGATGGTGTTTGCCTTGGTGAGATCATCCCAGAAGAGCGCGGTGATGCAGGTTTTGGTTATGATCCAATTTTCCTGGTTGGCGAACTGGGAAAAACCATGGCTGAACTGAGCATGGTTGAAAAGAACCAGATCAGCCACCGGGCGCTGGCAGTCCAATCTCTGCTGCCAGTGCTGCTCACCCATTTACAAATCTGATCAGATATTTTAGCTCATAAAATCATAACCCTGATGAGTTATGATTGGAGTATGTAAACTGAAATGGGTTGCTAAAGCCTAAATCACCAAACACTGCTGCCCGAGGCCAAAATTCCTTATGACGAGCAATGATAAATACCAGGACCTGCAGATCCCCAAAGAAATCGAGCATCTCGCCCGCCAAAAAGTTGTCCGCCAGCTGCATGATGGCTTGACCCAAACCGTTTCAGCATTGGCGATGCGGATCAACATTGCCCGGCGCTTGATGGAAACAGATCTGGATGCCGCCAGTGCAGAACTCGAAAAAGTTGAAGATCTGACCCGCGCAGCAACAAAAGAGATCCGTCACATAATCTTCCTCTTGCGACCAGAAGAGCAGGAACCATTTGATTTAATCTCGGCACTTGAATTATTGGCAGAGAAGATGCTCTCATTGTTCGATTTGGAAATCACAATGGATGTCAGCAGGGAATTCGAAGATCAACTCCCGGACGATGTTCCCCGCCTGATGTATGCCATTATTGAAGAGGGGATCGACAGCGCAAGACAACGAAATGGGACACAAAATTTGTCAGTAATTTTAAATCAACCCGAAAAACAATTGGCGCAGCTAAGGATCGAAGACCGGACTGAGGATGCTGGCAAAGAACAGGCATTCCAAGGTGTAGAGCTGGAAAATATTCAATACTATGCCAGTTTAATGAATGGATCGGTGATGATTGAAAATGATGGCATGTTGATGCGGATCTTATTGCCTCTCAATCTAAGCATCGATACAGCTGATTCGCACGAATGATGAACCCAGCAACACCTGATAAAAAAAAGACCTGGCTGCGGTTCACTGGTCTGGCGCTGGGGATGGGGATCCTGGTGTGGCTGCCCGTTGAAGAGACCAGTGAGCTGGGAGCGTTGGTGATCTCTGGCTTGATCTGCACCTGGGGTGGTGTATGGCTGCTGCTCAAACCTGCTCCTGATGATAAGCATTTAGTTTTGCGGCACGTTATAGTCGGGGGCGGAGCTGGACTGCTCCTGGCTCCCCTGGCAATGCTGCTGATGGCTTTCAAGAGCAGCATCCATGGGCATGGGACCCCGGATTACACAATCAGCCAGCTGCGGGATGTCCTCTGCCGTATTCCGTATTTTGTGCTGGGTGGATCCCTGGTTGGCTTGGGCAGCGGATTGTGGAGATTCGCAAAAAGAGTCACTTCCCGGGAGGAATGAACAATACGCATGCCGTACGCAGGTGAGATTCATTACCGCGGTTCTGTAAGCAGCAGGGGATATGATCCTTTGATCTTGATTCATGGTGCGGGGGGTTCATACCTGTACTGGCCGCCGGAAATCCGGCGCTTAGCTGGAGGAGGTGTCCTGGCGATCGATCTGCCCGGGCATGGGGATTCTGCTGGGGAAGGAAAAGAGAGCATTGAAGCATATGCTCATGCACTGCTCGATTTAATGGAAATTCTGGAGATCGACCAGGCGATGCTCGCGGGTCACTCGATGGGCAGTGCCGTCGCCCAAAGAATGAGCCTGGACTATCCAGAACGCGTGCGGGCTTTGATCCTGATCGGAGCAGGGGCTAAATTAAGAGTTAATCCGCAGCTGATTGAGCTATGCAGCCGCGAAGAAACTTACCCCGCAGCAGTAACCCAGGTTGTGAAATGGGCTTTCAGCCAGCAAGCCGATCAGATATTGGTTAAATTGGCTGAAGAACGGATGGAGGAGATGCCCCGCAGCGTTCTGCTGGCGGATTTCAAAGCCTGTGATGCTTTCGATATGCGAGATCAGGTGGGGGAAATCGAGCAACCAACCCTGATCATATGCGGTGAAGAAGACCAGATGACGCCGGTTCTTTTTTCCCAATATCTGGAAGAGAAAATTCGTGGTTCAAGGTTGGAGTTAATTCCTGACGCAGGTCATATGGTGATGCTGGAGAAACCGGAGATTGTGGCGCGATTGGTGGCTGACTTTCTGGATGAGGTTGCTTCGGAAAGGAGATGAATGATTTAAGCTTGTCAGGGTTACCTGGAATGGTATAATTTGCCGTGCACGGGCGGTTAGCTCAGCTGGTTAGAGCGTTGCGTTGACATCGCAAAGGTCGTTGGTTCGAGTCCAATACCGCCCACAAAAATCGCTTGGCGTTCCCGTCGAGCGATTTTTCGCATCATTGCGCTTCGATCATAGGGGAAAGTTGGATCAATTGGGGATCGAAATTGGCGCATTTGATTAGTAATTATATTTTATTGGTTCGAGTCCAGTTTCTAAGTAAAC
>DATKXE010000440.1:0-4646 GCA_035529195.1 Anaerolineales bacterium | reverse complement strand
CTCCCAGGCAGCCTTTCTTGGGGATCATTGCCAGCGGCAGATTGAGGTGGGCGCTGTCTACCCGCTGAATATAAGCGCTTTGCGCATAGCCACCAACCAGACGATACCAGCGGGAATTGCGCGGTGGCCCGGATGCACTGTCAAGCTCAGAGATGATGTCTACCAGCTGATCGCGGGACAGCCATTTGATCCTCGGGCTGGCAAAATCGGGTTCCTGGTACAGCCCAATAGCGCGAATGGTCACCCGGCCCAGGCCGAGGGGATTAATATCTTCCTCCGGAGGCAGCCATGCACGCAGAGGCGAAGGTACCAGCAATGCCAAGGAAAGCCCCCAAACCTTCAGGAATTCTCTCCTTTTTATGGGAACTGGTTCTTGCATCCAAAAAACCTCCAGCTATATTCTACATTACCAGAGGAAAATTAATATTAATTTATCAATTGGGAAGCTTCAGATAACTTCGACCCGGGTTCCATTACCCTTGCGGGTCCAATCGCCTGGTTCTGCCACCGGAGTCGACCAGCGATAAAGCCATTTGGCATCTTCAACCCGCATATTAACACACCCGTGGCTCATGCGCCCACCGAAATTATCGTGCCAATAGGTACCATGAAAAGCGATTCCCGTCATATGCTCAAAAAAGCAAGTCCAGGGGACACCGGGCAGCTCATAAGCGTCGATTTCAGCGGTGAGCTGACCGTTACCCATGTGCTTGGATGGCAGTTTGGGATCGATATTAAATTGACCACGCGGTGTCTCGGTAGGAATGCCAGTTACTCGCCCCAGGCTGGGTAAACCGGTTGACACATGGGTATGCAGAACGACTTCTCCATCTTCGGAGGCGGTCAAGGTTTGTTCGATTAAATTGACCTGCACAAATTTCCTCTCCGGTGGTACTTCAGCCGAGAGGGGGGATAATTCATCGTCCGGGATCAGACGCACATGAGTAGCCGGCACATGGTAATCAATATGCAGCAATTCGTCGCTTAAGCGGTACCAGGGTTCGCCATCCGGCCCTTCATCTATACCTGTAACCCAGTGCACGGATTGGTAATAGAGTCGGTAAAGCGGATCCCAGGTA
Source organism: Anaerolineales bacterium (assembly GCA_035529195.1). GTDB lineage: Bacteria > Chloroflexota > Anaerolineae > Anaerolineales > UBA4823 > PFL25. The sequence goes on along the minus strand of DATKXE010000440.1, from coordinate 3,567 downwards.
TCCAGCACCTTTGAGAGCCGCAAACTATTTGTGTATGGCACAGATATCTCGCCAAGTGAACCGTCTTTACGGATTCTCCTGCTGGGGATGGCGAGAGCTGCGTTTTCGACACGCTGCAGGTAGGCGCTGTGCGAGTAGCCCCCAACCACTTTGTACCAGTGCGGATTGATTTCGGGACCATAGGGCGAGATCAGATCCTCGGCTAATGTCAGCAGCTCGTCACGAAACCGCAAACCGACTTTATCGCTTTTCAGATTGGGTTCTTTATAGATGCCAATACTGGAGATGGTCACCCGGCCGACACCCAAAGGTGGGACTTGATCTTCCGGCGGCAGCATACGGTGCAGGGGATTGATTGCCAGTGAACCAAATCCCATGCTGCTTAATTTTAGAAATTCGCGCCGGTCAATAATATTTGTCATGAATTCGTGCGGTCAGTGGAGCGATGTGAAGGAGTATGATTTAGATAACTTCGCTCAGAAGATCCTTACCTGGGTGCCGAAACCGTTCTTCTCTACCTCAGCAGGATGGTTAACTGGCATGGTCCAGCGGAAAACCCATTTGGCATCTTCATTGCGCATGTTCACGCAGCCGTGACTCATCTGCCAGCCAAAATTATTGTGCCAGTAGGTGCCATGCAAAGCGTAGCCAGTATCCAGCCGGTGGAAGAACATGGTCCAGGGCACCCCAACCAGCTCGTAGGCGTCCAGGTTCAGGTCGCCCAGCATTAAGGCCCCATCGCCCATGTGTTTTGAGGGCATCTTCGAATAGATATTGAAACTGCCCTCCGGTGTCGCGGTCGGAATGCCGTTGCTGGTGGGGCGGCTGCTGGGGATGCCGGTAGAAACCCGGGTCTCGAATACTGCTTGATCTCCCTCATATGCGGTCAGGTTCTGCCGTGCCAGGTTAATTTCGATGCGTTTCTGGTTGAAAGGGACTTCTGGTGAGATCGGTGATATTTCCGCATCCGTTATCGGTCGTAAATGACTGGCGGGAACCCAATAGCTCCAGGGCTGCAGCTCGTCTGTGACCTGGTACCAGGCTTTACCATCTGGTCCCTGGTCGACAGCTGTAATCCAATGAGTGGTTTCGTAGTACAGGCGGTACTCCACCTGCCAACCATCGTACTGGTTGTAGGTGTAAGATTGCGAATATGGAACCGTGACCTCGGCCAGCTGGCCAGTTTCTGCGATCTCTGATGATGCATCGTTGTAGTTGATCTTCACTATCTGCAGGTAGGAGCTGTGTATGTAGCCACCCCACACCCGGTACCAGAGCTTATTGTAGAAAATGGGGGCATCAGGTGGTTCGAGTTCGTAGTAGATTTGCACGATCTGATCCCGGTAGCGTTTGCCCACGATCTGTGCCCCATCACGGGGTTCACCATATACATCGACTTCGCTGATTGCCACCCTGGCGATATGCCCATAATCCTGGTCGGATTCTCTGGGGACAAATGGGGTGAAAGCCAGGGTGCCAAGAGAGAGGCCTCCCAATTTGAGGAAATCGCGCCGTGATAAATTCTTACCCATACTATCCGGATTTTAATCGACCCAGGTGAAGAGATCAAGTTAAAGATTTTGAGAATCTTTTAATAAACTGATTATTGGGTGGAAAATTCCAGCAAATGTGTAACAAAAATGAACAATTGGCGTTTATATAGTTGACGCTTGTGCGAGTGTCAATGGGGTGGGCGGCCTTGGGTGGGTGGCCCGCCTCTCTTTTTTTAACCAGGGGGAGATTTCCAGTAACAGCACATTCTCTGTTTAATCCATCAAATGGCACCTCACACGAATTGTTCGCATCATTCGTGGCTTGGATCCAGCTGCCGTGCAGCTGCGCGACAAAATGGTGTCGTCGATCTAAATCCCCCAGTTGATAATACCAATTCAGCTTTTAATGCGTTTGTGCCAGTATTCTTGATTCTCTGGTTATCTTCTGCTGCATCCTGCTGAGAATCACTCCAAGTTGTCCTTCTTCCAACCACTGCCTGATTTCAATTCATGAAATGTCGGTCTTTTTTTTTAGGATAACCGTACTACAGACAAATACCACGTTTCACAAGAAAATTACCCCTGTGGAAAACCCCAATTGATTTCTGGTAATAGGAAAAGGTCCTATTTGTGCTCCCTGTCTTTTCGTTCCTGGAACTGCGTATTGTCTGAAAAATTATTTTATACCACAAACACCGAGAATAACACCCAACCATGGAAATCCTTACCGCGATTTTATTCTTTATCAATATGATCTTTATCCCGGATGCGCCGCTTTCTGACGAAGCAATGCGTGAATTTGGGCAGCAGCTTGAACCGTATTACGTCGAAGCAGGAATACCGACCGATACCAGCAATACCGGGCTGCATAAACTACCGGCCACCTACTGGGGTGCTACGGTATGGTCCGGACGCTGCACGAACCAGGTATACCTGAGCGAGCGCTTTGCAGATCCCAGCCATCCCTTTTTCAACAGCCCCATGTGGAAATATGTGCTGGCTCATGAGTGGGCGCATGTTGCCCAGGGAGTCAACTGCTGGGAAAATGAAGCCGAAGCGCAGCTGATCGCATTGGCGATTCTGGCTGAGGCCGGGGAGTGGGATACGGTTTACACTGTCCTGGAGTGGATGATAACGCTAAGTGCTGCGGATGAGGTGATAAACCAGCTGCAGCTGCCGAAACGGGAAGTAAATTACTACGGGGTGGTGGAAATCACCCAGCTTGAGGCGGTTGAGATGCTGATCAATGATCAAGATGGCTATTTTGAGCTGCGCACAGGCCAGCTGGACGCGCATATCTTGTGGCAGTTTTTCCAAGATTTGATTGAAATTACGGGGGAACTGGATAACGGCGGGGCCCGTTGAGGCGTCAAAAAAATATCCTGAAGATTAGAAAGACCGCTCAATATTGATGCTGCATTGAGCGGTTATTGGTTTGTTGTGTTTATCAATTGGATCAACTAGGGAAGGGTCCTTTCATAAATCTGACTCCTGGTTCGAATAGTATCTGATTCAAGGTCGATCTTAATCGTTACCTGCTGTATTTCATCACCAAAGGATAAATCGATATCATAAAGTTCAAGAACCAGGCTATCCTCACTGAATTCGAGCACCCGGTAGCGCCCTGAAGTTACGATTGGGCTGCCGTAATAGACCTCCATTTTGTGCTTGAAGATGCCCTGTTCAAAATACCACTGGTCCATGAAATGGGCATTTCCCCGCGGTACCAATAGCCTTGAATAAAATCTTCTGTTTCGCTGGTACATTCTGCCAATAAAATCACCAGCAACAAGCTCAATATCAAAATCGGACGGTGAAATTTTTGTCTATTCATAGACAATGTTAGTCAAATTTCTCGTTTACTAGTAAAGAGTGTACATCATGTAGTACTTACCAGGTTGTATGCAGGTTCATTCATGATAAACATCTCCCAGAAATAATCACATTACCAACCAGGAATACATGCTGAGCGCAACCTCCTCGCTCAGATGAGATTTGATCTTCCCTTTGAACCCGACCTATTATTTCCCACTCCATGTTGCTCGCAGGTCTTCTCTTCTCGATGTTTACCCCC
>DATKXE010000439.1:0-7082 GCA_035529195.1 Anaerolineales bacterium | reverse complement strand
TGTCTGGATTGACGACCAATCCGCAATCAATGGCGCAAACCACGCGCTGCACCTGCACCAATCCATCTGCTGATACAGAAACTTCTGCAACCTGCGCTACCGGGGTCACATTCCAGGTGGACCAGCAGGCGATCCCGCGTCCCCAACCTGGTGGCAAAGGATCTCCCCAACTCCCGTTACGAGCGGCAACTTCCAGAACACTATGCAGTGAGCTGGGCAATAATTCAATACGTAAATCGTAAGGATCTCGTCCGAGGGCGAAAGCCATCTCATCCAGGAAGCATTCCCGGACGAAGGCATCGGTAAAGTTGGTGACCGATCGCCAGGCATAGGTCAAATCATCCCAACTTTGGAAAGTCTGCGAGCTGATGCGGGGTAAACCCAATTCCCCTAGATTTACGCTGGCATGGTGCACACTGAGGGGGTGAAAAAAACCATGCTGGGTGTCCTGTTCGCGAGTCCACAAGAGCTTGACCGGCGCGCCTGCCTGCGAGGAAATCTGCACCGCCTGTTCAACATAGTCCACCTGCAGTCGTCGGCCAAAGCCTCCACCAACCCGGGGTATATGGAATTGAATGTTTGCCCTTGGAAGCCCGGTGAGGTAGCTGATGCGCGACAAGGCCTGGCCTGGATTCTGGGTCGGCGCCCAGACCTCGCAGCGGCTGCTGGTTACATCGGCGACACAATTCATGGGTTCCAGGGGAGCATGGGTATAAAAAGGTACTTCATAAACGGCTTCAAGAATTTGTGAATCTTCAGCACCAGATGTGTCTGGGCTGGTCTCCAGGCTGCCCAAAAATTCTTCCCTCACGGATGAGCTGCTGAGAAGAGCATTGTCGCCTGGCTCCCAAGTCACTTCTAATGCGCGCTGTCCCTGGAGAGCAGCCCAGGTATTCTCTGCCACCACTGCCACGCCGCTGTCGATCGCAAACACCTGGCGGACACCAGGGACCTGCATGGCTGTACTGGCATCAAATGCAGCTACTTTTCCACGCAGTACCGGAGGAAATGCTAAAGCAGCATACAGCATGCCTGGCAGGGTGATGTCCGAGCCATATATCGTGCTGCCGGCCACCATTGCCTGGGAGTCCAGATCAGCGACCGGAGTGCCGATGATTTGATAGTTTTCAGCATCTTTGGTCTCGGCGTAGCTGACGACATCGGATACAGGTATTTCAGCAGCAGTCTCAACCAGTTCAGCGTAGGTGAACCAATTTCCTGTCTCTTCATGGATCACCTGACCGCTCTCGGTGATGCAAGATTCATAGGGTACATCCCATAATCTGGCAGCTGCGGTGACCAGTATAGCGCGAGTAATTGATGCGGTTTTACTCAGACGAGTGAAATAGGAACTTATGCTGTCGCTGCCGCCGGTGCGCAGATCGCCATAAGCCGGGTCCAGGGAGCTGTGTACGATCTGAACTTGATCGAGCGGCTGATCCATCTCCTCCGCGATAATCATGGCCAGCGAGGTGAGGGTTCCCTGTCCTAATTCTGTGCGGGGGATGTAGCCGGTAACCATGCCGCGGCCGTCGACCTGGATAAATATGCCAGCTTCAAAGGTGGCCTCAGGATTAGGAGTGGGTCGAGGTGTCTCGGTTGGTTCGGCAGCGGGTTCATCTGTAGCGGTAGGAGAGGTTGCGACCGTAGGTGTGAGGGTTGGAGAATCACCGCAGCCGGAAAGGTAAATGCCGACCAGCAAACCTACGCCGCCAGTGGCGAATGATTTGAGAAACTCGCGCCGGTTGAGATCTTTGCTTGCGCTCATAATCCGCCTCCGTTGCCCGCGGCGCGGTGGATGGCTTTGCGAATCCTCTGGTATGTTCCGCAGCGGCATAAGATGCCTGACATGGCGGCATCTATCTGCGCGTCGTTGGGTAGCGGATTATTGGCGAGCATGGCCGCGGCAGTCATGATCTGACCCGGTTGGCAGTAACCGCATTGAGGCACCTTTTCAGCAAGCCAGGCCTGCTGCAGGGGATGGTCGCCATCGACCGACAATCCTTCGATGGTGGTGATGGTTTTTGCGGATACCGCGGATACTGGGGTTTGACAGGAACGGACCGCTTCACCATCCAGATGCACGGTGCAGGAGCCGCACAAACCCTGCCCGCAGCCGAACTTGGTGCCGGTTAATCCCAGCGTATCACGCAGCACCCAGAGCAAGGGCGTAGTGGGGCTGACGTCAACCTGGTGGCTTTCTCCATTCACGATCAATGTTGTTGTGGGCATATTGAAGACCTTTCACTGAATAAGATGGATCACGTTAATTGAATGAACATCGCTTGTAAAGTGGTGATTATTGTGGTCTGTATTATCAGGGATTAAATCCAGAACCCAAATCCTCCTATCCAGTTGATAAACCAGTGGAGATTGACCAGGAGAATCGTTCACCATATCTACAGCTTATTAATATACCCGTTTGACAGGTTTAAGGTTTGATAATCCATTCAGGCACGGGACATTCGTCATGAGCGCAGCTATTTACACCCAGGAAGCGGAAAATTCATTGGTTGGAACGCATAATCCAATAAAGATATCACCAAGATGGTGACAAAATTGCTGCTACTTGTATCCCCCAATTAGATTGGTTATGCCCTCGCTTATGTCCCAGCAGCATTCAAATCGAGTTGATCAGGCTTTTTTGTGCACCAAATACAAGGAATCGCCAGCCTCAAATTCCGCATATTGTGCTGCTTCCAGCACCTCGAAGTGAGAATCAACCATTGAGATAAGCAGGTTTTCTGAGTAATATCGAAAGCGCAGACCTTCGATAAATTCTTCCCTGTCCCCCAACCAGAAGGAATGAAAGGCAATCCCCTGCGGCAATAGGATGTCTTTCTGCTTGAGAAAGGATTCCTTCAATTCCTCTTCCGACAGATGGTGCAGCACTTTGTTTGAATAAATTCCATCAAAGCTCCTACTGGTCTGGAGGGTTCGGGCATCCAGCAAGAGTAAATCTGCAGCCTCGTTTTTTTAACGATATCGATCGAGGAAGATTTGAGAGTTATCCGAACCAGTCACCCGGTAGTACTGGCTCAAGAGGTCAAGACCTACCCCTGGACCCATGCCCAATTCAAGTATTGCGGCAGCCTCTGGAAGATATTTGATCAGCACCTCAACCAATTCTCTGCCATCATAGCCTTCGGCCATTTTTATATAATCCTGCACATTATTGGGATCGTCGTAATAATTCATCGTAAATCTCCCCGTGATCTGCAGCACCCGGAAATTCCAGTAATCCAGAAAGCAGATCATTACAATGGGGTTAATCCAGTTTTTCGGGCCAGCTTCAGCTGGAAATACGATCTGTCCGCGCTCACTCACCGTGACCGTTCCGTAAAAGTACCAACCACCTGATACTTCCATCGCCGACCTCCGAGATATGTCATGTAAATCATGTATACAAGAAATATCTCCCATTATTTTGCAAATTTTTCAAATTCGGGATGAGTTTAATCGCGGATGCTGCGAATAATTGGCTTGACAAAAAGTGGAGACACTTTATAATGAAAACGATTTTCATTATCACTTGGATGATCCCATGCCGAACCAGGAAAAAAAACCGATTGATGAAATCTGGTTGGATAGCTTGCAGGCCAGCGGCTGCCGGTTAACCACCCCCCGCCGGGTGATCGTTAACATTATCGGGAATAGCAAGCGAGCGCTGGAAGCGGTAGAGATTTTCGATCTCAGCCGTGATGAGCATCCCCACCTGGGATTGGTAACGGTTTACCGGACCCTGGATAAATTAGAGCAGTTAAGGTTGGTGCAGCGTGTCCACCAGCCGAATGGATGTCACCTGTACTTGCGGGCACCCCAGGGTCACGAACATATCCTGCTGTGCAAATCATGCCGCAGGACGGATTATTTCAGCGGTGATGATCTTTCGCAGCTGATCGAAGAGACCTCCCGGAACAGTGGATATGAAATTGAAGAACATTGGCTGCAGTTTATGGGACTGTGTGCAAGCTGCAGAAAATCAACCCAAATCGGACGGGCTGGCGAGTAGCATGCGAAGAACACTGCTGATATTTTCCAGCCTCGTATTATTCCTTTTAGCTGCCTGCCAGGCTGCGACGCCACCATCCAACAGCGAGATTTCTGAAGAAAGCGGTCCAAGAGTCCTGGTAATGGAATCCTTTCTGGCTGATATCGCTCAAAATATCGCTGGAGAGCGTTTGGAAATCGAGGTGCTGATCCCACCGGGTTCGGATCCACACACATTTCAACCCACGCCGCAGGATGTGGCCAAGATAGCCGACAGCGATATGCTGATCGCCAATGGTGCCGGACTCGAAGAATGGCTGCAGGAAGTGATCGACAATGCAGGTGGGGAGCGGTTGGTGATCGAAGCCGCGCAGGGTCTACCTGGCAATCCTACGCGTCCCGGTGATCCCCATTTCTGGCTGGATCCGAATCACGTAATCCACTACGCAACCCAAATTCGGGATGGATTCATACAGCTCGATCCAGATGGCGAAGCAATCTATGTTGAAAATACAAATGACTATGTCGCCCAGCTGGAAGCGCTGGATTTATGGATCAGCGATCAGGTTGAGCTGATCTCACCTGAGCGGCGCCTGCTGGTTACCAATCACGAGAGCTTTGGCTACTTCGCAGACCAGTACGGTTTCGTAATCATCGGCACGATCGTCCCCAGTGTCAGTACAGGGTCATCACCTTCAGCCCAACAGATGGTGCAGCTGGTCGAGGCGATCAAGGCCAGCAACACGGGCGCAATTTTCCTGGAATCAGGTGCAAATCCAGAATTGGCTGAGCAGATAGCGGGTGAGGCTGGGGTCGTGGTGATCGTGGATTTACGCACCCACGCTGTTTCCCCGCAGGAAGGATATATCGAAATGATGAAGTACAATACGCAAGCAATTGTGGAAGCCCTAAAATAAGCAGATGAACAGTCCCCAAACAACTTCAGCAAGCGCCCAAAATTTACCGGATGAGCCGGCGCGCCTGGAGGTGGAAAACGTACGGGTGAGCTACAACGGCAACCCGGCATTAGATGATTTGTCGTTTCAAGTAGCGCATGGGGCGCGTATAGCTGTTGTAGGCCCGAACGCGGCCGGGAAAACCACCCTGTTTAAAGCTTTAGTGGGATTGATTCATCTGAATGCGGGTCATATTCACATTCATGGTCAACCCATAGGTCATCACCAAGACTGCGTGGCTTACGTCCCGCAACGAGAAGAAGTTGATTGGCGTTTTCCGGTCACTATTTTCGATGTGGTCATGATGGGTCGTTTTGGACAGCAGGGTTTGTTAAAGCGACCCAGCCATGCCGATCGAGAGATTGTGATGCACAGCCTCGAGCAACTTGGAATCGCGGATCTGGCAGCCCGTCCGATCGGAGAGCTATCCGGAGGACAGCAGCAGCGGGTTTTCCTGGCGCGCGCGCTGGCTCAGGAGCCGCATATCTTGCTGATGGACGAGCCTTTCACAGGTGTGGATTTCACCACCCAGGAGACGACCCTGGAATTGCTGGAGCACCTGCAATCCCAGCAGGTCACCGCCATGGTTTCCACCCATGATCTGACTCTGGCTTCTGAGCGCTTTGACCAGGTATTACTGCTCAATAAGCGCATGATCGCTTACGGAAACCCGCCAGAGGTATTTACCCCAGAAAATCTCAGCCGGGCGTTTGGCAGTCAAGTTCTGTTCCTGGATGGTGTGGCGGTGGTAGACCAGTGCTGCCCACCGGAAGAGGAAATCGATTGATGGTAGAAATCATCGATGGATTGCTGACACCCCTATCGTATGCATTTATCCAGCGCGGCCTGCTGGCTGCCTTGATGGTGGGAATTTTATGTTCGGTGATCGGTTGCTATGTAGTGCTGCGCTCAATGGCTTTCCTTGGGGATGCCATGGCGCATGCAGTGCTGCCTGGTGTCGCGGTAGCTTATCTGCTGGGCAGGAACCTGACGTTGGGCGCGCTGGCGGCTGCCCTGGTGGTTGCCCTGGGGGTGGGTCTTTTCTCGAGGCGGGGAATGATTAAAGAAGATACGGCGATTGGGGTGCTCTTTGCTGCTGCGCTGTCTCTGGGCGTGGTATTGATCAGCAGCATTCGCACCTATGCAGTCGATCTGAGCCATATCCTGTTTGGCAACGTGCTGGGTGTAAGCAGCCTGGATTTATGGCTGACTGCCATAATCGGTGGTGTAATTTTGATCTCGATCCTGGTATTCTACCGGCAGTTCCTGGTGATATCTTTTGACCCGGTATTAGCAGCAACTTTACGCATACGAGTCGGTTTGTTCAACAACCTGCTGCTCGTGCTGCTGGCGTTGACCATTGTGATCTCAATGCAAACCGTGGGTGTTGGATTGGTGGCGGCGATGCTGGTGACACCTGCGGCGACCGCATACCTGCTCGTACGCCGGCTGCCAGCTATGATGGTGCTCTCGGGATTGATCGGCGGTTTTTCCAGCCTGGTGGGACTTTTTGCCAGCTACCATCTCAATGTGGCATCCGGGGCGGCGATCGTTTTGACGACCACGGTCATCTTCCTGCTGGTCTTCCTGTTTGCACCTCAGCGGGGCTTAGTGTGGGATCTGTCTCGCCGCTACTCGACCTGAGCAGCAGATGGCTGCTTTGGGGGATTTAATTTCGCCAGCCAAAACTTTTGGGGTATCAGGGGGTAAAGGTTTGATCCCTGGTTTTGTTTTGGGTTGGGGGTTGATCCATCGTTTCTACAATCGGGAGCAGCCTCAGCCACCACTGCTGCTTAACACGCTTGTAACCGGGTTCAACCAGGCGCGGGAAATCGTAAATACTGGAAAATTTGATCTCACCTCCTATTAAACCCGCCATGGCTGCCGCAGGCACCGGATTGTCGATCTCCGATAATAGGAATTCAATGCTCTGGGAGGCCAGACGGGTAGCCTGGATGCGGTCGAACGGCGAAGGATTGCCTCCCTGCTGAATATGTCCTAAGATCGCCTGGCGCACATCGAAAAGTTCGGCGCCCTCCTGTTCGAAGAGAGTGGACATGAAGGTGCTGTCATAAAGCCCACCCGCTCTCTCGTTGCGGATCATTAATCCCAAGCGTTTACCACTTATAAATCCAT
>DATKXE010000438.1:0-4953 GCA_035529195.1 Anaerolineales bacterium | reverse complement strand
TCTTTCGTATTATGCCTCCATTCGACCCACAAATTATGCTCGTGAGGAAGCTGCACGTGCAGAAGCTGAAGCCGCAAAAGCTGCAAAGAAGGCAGCTCGTATGGAAAAAACTGGTTAGGTAGATCATATTTCTGGTTGCTCATTATCAGGTTTCTGTCTAGACCTTAATAATGAATTTCAAGGTAGATTGGACAAGGAAAATTGGTATGGTAAATATAAATCCTGTAAGTGAAGAAGCGATCATGGCTGCTCTGGGCAAGGTCCAGGAGCCTGAGCTGCACAAAGATTTGGTCAGCCTGAACATGATTCGCGATGTACAGATCCAGGATGGTGATGTTGGTTTTACAGTTATGCTCACTACCCCAGCCTGCCCTCTGCGTGATCAGATTGAACGAGAAACGCGGGAAGCTGTGGCGTCAATTCCGGGAGTTAAAAATGTGGCAGTCAAATTGGATGCCAATGTGCCTGCGGATGGCAGGCCGCGTGGAATCTTGAAACTGCCGATTCGCAACGCCATTGCAGTCGCATCTGGAAAAGGGGGAGTGGGTAAAAGCACCCTGGCAGTCAATCTGGCGGTTATATTAGCAAAATCCGGAGCCCGGGTGGGATTGCTGGATGCAGATATTTATGGCCCAAATATTCCAACAATGATGGGTGTTGATCGATTGCCTGCTGCAGGTGAAGACAAGCTCTATCCAGCAGAGTCTTATGGAGTCAAATTGATGTCGATCGGATTCATGGTGAAAGCCGACCAACCCTTAATCTGGCGCGGTCCTATGCTTCACTCGGCTATCCGCCAATTCTTAAGCGATGTGGAATGGGGAGAGCTGGATTATCTGGTGATCGACCTGCCACCTGGAACCGGGGATGCTGGTTTGAGTCTTGCTCAATCCCTTCCCTTAAGCGGTGGCATAATCGTCACTTTACCCCAACAGGTATCGCTGGATGATGCCCGGCGTGGCCTGGAGATGTTCCGTCAAATGAATGTGCCAATTTTCGGCATCGTTGAGAATATGAGCTATCTAGAACTGCCAGATGGGACTCGCATGGATGTGTTTGGCACGGGTGGTGGCGAACGCTTAGCAGCGGAGAGTGGTGTACCATTTATTGGGTCCATCCCGATGGATCCCGCGGTTCGTGAAGGCGGTGACATAGGTGTACCGGTTACTATCAGCCAACCAGATTCTCCAGTTTCCCTGGCTCTGAATGCGGTGGCGATGGATGTCGCTGCTAAAGTCAGCGTAGCTGCTGTTCAGAATAACGATTTCATTCCCATCACAATGGTCGGATGATGATGAATCAGACAAATTCTATGGTCGTAGGTATTCGATTTCACAAGGTCGGAAAAATTTACCATTTTGATGCAAGGGAATTTCGTGACTTACGTGCTGGGGACTATGCGGTTGTGGAAACCAGCCGGGGGAAGCAATTGGGAGAAGTGGTTCAGCTGCTTGAAGATCCATCTCGCCCACCCCATGGTTCATGGAAACCGATTACCCGCAAAGCTACTCCTCGTGATCTCTTAATGCGCCAGCTCTGGCAGCGCAAAGCCTTGGAGGCGATGATTAATTGCCGGGAGAAGGCGGCAGAATTAAAACTCGAGGGGGTTAAAATCATCTCCGCGGAATATACTTTTGATGGAAAACGTCTCTCCTTTTTATACAGCACAGAAACTGAAGAGCGGATCGAACTCAAGTCCCTGAAAAAAGCTCTCCAACGGACCTATCAACAGTCTCAAGTTGAATTGCGCCAGATTGGTCCTCGTGACGTAGCCAAAATTATTGGTGGAATGGGAGCTTGCGGAATGGAATCCCAATGCTGCTCAACTTTCTTGACGGAATTCAGCCCGATATCCATCAAGATGGCTAAAGAGCAGAGAATTTCCTTGACCCCTTCAGAAATAACCGGCATGTGTGGACGTTTACGGTGTTGCTTAGTCTATGAATACCAGCAATATATTGAAGCCCGAAAACAGCTCCCCAAACGGAATAAGCGAGTAATTACACCGCAGGGGGAGGGCAAAGTTTTAGACACTTTTCCTCTCAAGGACTCTGTGCTGGTGGATGTGGAGGGGGTAGGACGGGAGGAATTTGGTCGCATGGATCTTCAACCATGGGATGAAATGGAAGCACTGCGCAGAAAATCGCAAGAACCATGTGGTAAACATGAAAATGGTGAATGCGATTGTGGTAAAGGAACGAATTGAACCCCGACGAAATTCCAGATAATTGGGACGCACCACAACGGATCCTTGTGATACTGGCTCACCCAGATGATCCAGAGTTTTTTTGTGGTGGAACCATCGCGCGGTGGACGCTGGCTGGCCATCAAGTTGCATACTGCTTGTTAACGTGCGGGGATAAAGGCACGAAAGATCGTTCTCTCACCTCTGCTGCTTTATGTTCCTTGCGTCAGGAGGAGCAGCGAGCCGCGGCAGCGATTCTAGGTGTTCACGATGTCCGTTTCCTGGATTATCCGGATGGTTATTTGGTGCCCGATATGAATTTACGGAAAGAGATCACACGTGTGATCCGGCAGGAGCAGCCAGATATATTGGTAACCTGTGACCCTACCAACCTGTATGTGCGCGAGACGTATTTGAACCATCCTGATCACCGGGCAGCAGGTCAGGCAACCCTGGATGCCGTTTTCCCCGCTGCCCGAGATCACTTATATTTCATTGAGTTATGGCGCGATGAGCAGCTTGAACCGCATATTGTTCGTGAGGTTTGGATCTCTTTGCCTCGAGATCCAGATGTGTCTGTAGATATAACAGACCACTGGGATTTGAAGCTGCGCGCTCTCAGTGAGCATAGAAGCCAAATAGGTGATCGAGCACAACTCGAAGAACGGATGCGCTCCAGGCACACCCCCGACAGCAGTCTGGAAAAGCCTCGCTATGAGGAATATTTTAAAAGATTGGTTTTGGGATGAGGTTATTCTTTGCGTGGGAAGATGCTTGGTAGATCAGGTTTTTATTAACCAATTATTGAGGATCGAGAAATTAGAATCCAATTTCCATTTCAGAGGCCCTTGTAAATAAATTATGGAGGCGGCATGGTTGATTTCATAGGTGAAGCACGAGAATTATCTCCGTACACCCGGGAATTGCGTCGAGATTTTCACCGCTACCCAGAATTGGGATTTCAAGAAGTACGCACCGCAGGGATCGTGGCGCGGGATCTCATGGAATTGGGTTTAGAGGTGAGTACGGGAGTAGGAAAAACGGGTGTCGTGGCTACGCTTGAAGGTGCCCAACCAGGACCAGTTTTATTAGTCCGCTTTGATATGGATGCTCTTCCTATACAGGAAGAGACGGGTGCAGAATATGCTTCTCAGACTCCAGGCGTCATGCACGCTTGTGGTCATGATGGCCACACCGCGATTGGATTGACTGTAGCACGTATGCTGGACGCACATAAAAGTGAGCTTGGAGGAACTGTAAAATTTGTTTTCCAACCAGCGGAGGAGGGTTTAGGGGGTGCTCAAGCCATGGTTGCTGATGGAGTTTTGGATAATCCTAAACCTGATCGATGCCTGTCCCTTCACTTGTGGAATGATAAGCCATTGGGCTGGATTGGGGTCACTGCTGGACCAGCGATGTCGGCTTCAGATCGATTTACGGTCAGGATTGTAGGGAGGGGAGGTCATGGTGCTTCCCCATACTTGACGATCGATCCCGTGGTAGCAGGGGCTCAAGTGATATCAGCCTTGCAGAATATTGTGTCGCGCAATGTGAATCCACTCGAATCAGCGGTGGTGACGGTGACTAGTATGATCGGTGGGGAAGCTTTCAATGTCATCCCCGAAATTGTCGAGTTAAGGGGCACGATCCGCACCTTTAAACCGGAAATCCGTAAGATCGTTTTAGAGCGTTTCGATCAAATAGCCAGCGGTGTGGCTAATGCCATGGGCTGCCAGGCAGAGGTTGATCTACAACCAGTAACACCTGCAGTGGTTAATGACCCGAAACTGGCGCAACAGGTTTACCAGGTAGCAAAGGAAGTATTTCCGGAAGCGGATATCTCGACTCAAGAGCGGACGATGGGTTCGGAGGACATGTCCTTTATGATGGAGGATATCCCCGGCTGTTATTTCTTTATTGGATCTGCTGATCACGAAAGAGGTTTAGATGCAGGTCACCACCACCCAAAATTTGATTTTAATGAGGATGCCCTGGTAACCGGAGCAGCCTTGATGGCTTCTGTGGTCGTCGATTTCCTGGAGTAATTCCGGCTTATCAAAGGTGATTCCCTTCCAATTCAATATTAATACCAGCTGATGTTAGTGGGAAATTATTTCCTCAATAATCGCTTTCATCACCACGTGAGAGAATGAGAATCGCTCAAAGGCGTGGTAGACGCGCTCAAAATTATCTCCCCATTCGTGTGCTTTAATGTATAGCCCCACAGAGTTACATGGCCTGGAGGTTGTGTGTAGAGGCACGGGTTCTCCGATTGGTTTCCTGAACTGATGGAATGGTTACATTTAAATATGGTTTAGTGTTATTGACATGGGTTGATTGGTGTGTTAAAATCGTAATCATCTGAATAATCATATTAATCGAATGATTGGTGAGAATGCAACCGCGATGAATCCCAATAACCTTTCCTCAGATTTCCTGACATACCTGGCTGAAACCAACCGGGTGGATGAAAATTGTGAACGCTTGCCCTCTTTGCAGGTATTGAGCAAGCAGCTGGGAGTCAGCGTCTCCTCCTTGAGAGAGCAGATGGAAGTAGCTCGTGCGCTGGGTTTAGTTGAAGCCAAACCCCGTACCGGCCTGCGTAGATTGCCATACTCATTTCGACCGGCGGTAGATCAGAGCTTATCCTACGCGATTGCGATCGACCAGGAGAATTTTCTCAAATTTGCTGACCTGCGCCGGAATGTGGAAGCTGCCTATTGGTACCAGGCAGTTCGCTTGTTAACCGAAGAAGACCATCATGTTCT
>DATKXE010000437.1:0-2271 GCA_035529195.1 Anaerolineales bacterium | reverse complement strand
GTCGTTGGTTCAGGAGCAGGCGGAATGACCGCCGCTTTAGTTGGCAAATTGGAAGGTCTGGATTCACTTATCCTTGAAAAAACTGAATATTTCGGTGGTTCAACCGCGCTTTCGGGTGGCTTTGTGTGGGTTCCGGACAATTATGTGATGGCAGAGGTGGGTCTACCTGATTCGCACGAGAAGGCGGCTCTTTATTTAGAAACCATTATTGGTGACCAGGTCCCCCAGAAGAAGCAAGAGGTTTACCTTCAATCATCAAAGGAGATGCTGGCATACTTGAAGGAACACACCCAGGTCAGGTTCCAGCTCACGCCCGGGTATACGGACTACTATCCAGAACTGCCGGGAGGCACAAACGGGGGCCGGGGTGTGGATACCAATTTGGGAATTTATTTTACAGATTATGGTGCTCTCAGTTCTTTTCACCTGGCTATACAACAATACTGGTGGCAGTCTCCTGGTAGCCATTCTCTTTCACACCATTGGAAATACCACCGCTGCCTTACTGCCGCCTTATTTTGCGAGCGAACTTGGGCGCTGGATCTATTTTGGTTTCTAACTCGTTGCTGCAGTCGTGGTTATCTTGATTTGGGGTCACCGTACGCTGAATCGTAACCAACAACTTCCCCAACCTTCTCTCCCTGTAAACAAATAAGGACCAGCGAAAGATTTCACCCTTCAAGGAATTAATTTCGGGTGATTTCCCAGGTAGATTGCTCTGCTTTGCGAGTGACTTGCCTTTCAATGTGCTTTCGATTATATTCACAGCGAAAGCTGCATGCATAGATCGAGCTCTCTTGCACTGGATCAATGAGCTTATATGCAACAAGCCTCACGAGTAATCATTGTATCGATCGCTTTGAAAAAGAAATATTTGTGGCAACGTAAACCACCTGAAATTATCAATCTATCTCGCTCACCAATATCAGAAGGAGGACCAATCACAAATGGGATCAAATCCAATTAATCTCGCCTTGCGTTTCATCCTTGAAATGGCAGCCTTATTCGCCCTGGGTTACTGGGGCTGGACTCAGCATGATGGCATCTGGCGTTTCGTGTGGGGCATCGGTCTGGTCGTCCTGGCAGCAGTGGTCTGGGGTACTTTCGCCGTTCCGGATGACCCCAGCCGCTCAGGCAATGCCCCGGTGCCAGTACCTGGGGCACTGCGGCTGGTGCTCGAACTGGCCCTCTTCGCGGCCGGCACCTGGGCTTTCTTCGCAGCCAACCAACCTGTATGGGGAGCGGCATTGGGGATTTTAACCGTCATCCACTACGCTTTATCCTACGACCGCGTGCTCTGGCTGTTAAAGAGATAGTTTTTCCATCTTTTCGCAGTCTTAATTCATTCCACTGGGAATAGAGTATTGGTCCCCAAGTTGATTCTTAACGAATGAAGTATCAACTTGGGGATGAAATACGATAAAGTAAAATAAGGGGGAATTACGAACTTATGCACAATTTGATACCGAAAGAAAGTCCCAATCCATTGCCAAACTTCTCTTGAAAGGGGTTGTTTTCATGGCAGTTATTGAACAAATCCACCAGCACCGCTCGATCCGCAAATATAAATCCGATCCCATCCCCGATGACCTGCTGAAAAAGATCTTAGAGGCTGGCATCCGCGCATCTTCATCTGGCAATATGCAGACCTATTCGATCATCGTGACCCACGATAAAGGTTTGCGGGAGCAGTTATACAAAGCCCACTTCGAACAGAATATGGTGCTGGAGGCACCGCTCCTGCTCACCTTCTGTGCTGACTTCCACCGCATGCGGCAGTGGCTGCGTATCAGCCAGGCCCCGGATAATTTCGATAACTTCATGAGCTTCATGATCGCAGCCATCGATGCCATCCTGGTCTCGCAGAATGTCGCCCTGGCAGCCGAATCAGAAGGGCTGGGAATCTGCTACCTGGGCAGCACATTTGCAAACTGCAACCAGGTCGGGCGGATTTTGGAGCTGCCAAACAATGTCGTCCCAGTAGCCGGCTTCACCCTGGGTTACGCCAACGAAGATCCTGCCCTACGAGATCGTCTCCCGCTAGATGGTTTGGTCCACTACGATACGTACCATAATTACAGCGACGAAAAAATCTCGGAAATTTATCGCGAAAGGGAGATCAATGGTTGGGAGCGCTATATGAGCTACCCGCGGCTGCGCAAACTGATCACAGACTCCGGGGTTGAGAATCTGGCCCAGATTTACACCGAGGTGAAGTATTCGCGAGGCTCACACCAGGAATTTTCCAGGAATGTTTTAAACTACCTGAAA
>DATKXE010000436.1:0-21294 GCA_035529195.1 Anaerolineales bacterium | reverse complement strand
GACCGGGTGAAAAATGAAAACACAGCCGCGCCAAGTATGCCTAACAGCACAATAACCAGTTCCATAATACCGTAGAATGACTGGGCAGCCTCTTGATCTACACCTTGACCAGCGACCTGCCCGAGCAGGATCAGGATAGGTAAGGGAGCCATCAAGAATAATCCCGCCACCCGAGCTCTCCACCCAACCACGCTAAGATTCCAAGGCAACCTAACACTCCCAAATGTAAATGCATACACACCGAAAATAAATACCAGCATCTCAAACATATCGTCACCACATTCCCTGATTCGCGAGAACTGAAAATTGTTAGAATAATATTACATCATATTGAGACCTATCACAGTTCTTCCAGTGTTGGCAACGTTTTTGCAACTCCTTGCCTTGAAGATTTCCATACCCAAAAAATCTTGATACTAATTTGATGCGACGACATAAATATTTCATCACATTCTTTATTCTATGCGCCATTTTGATGATTTCCACGACTTTTTTCTATTCCGCAGCAGCCCAGTCGAATCCAGAGCCCAACACAGATGGTTCACAAAGCTTCGAGACAGATTTCTCCTTTAGTTTACCAATCGTATTCCGTCCTCCCGATCCAACACCGATCCCACCACCGGCCGGGATATATACAAAAACCATCTTCTGCAGCAAAACTGCTCAAGGGATTCCGAATAATAATCAGGGGGGAGTCATGAGCACGATCAATATCGATGATCCGCGGTTTATTGCCGATCTCGACGTCCGCTTGGATATCGATCACTCATGGGTTGGCGACTTATTTATCACTTTGCGACATGAAGAAAGTGGGCAGATGATCGAGATAATCAACCGTCCTGGTAGTTCCCCCGGGATAAATGATCAAGGATGCAAATTAGATAATATCAAAGCAATCCTCGATGACGATGTCTCTCTTCCTGTTGAAAACGAGTGCTCTTCATATCCGGTTGCTATCGGCGTTAACGATTACATTGAGACAGCTATCGCTGGATCTTACATTCCTGATCAACCATTAACAATGTTTGACAGCGATTTTATCGCTGGGAATTGGACATTAACAGTATCAGACCTGTCACCATTTGATAGCGGAAGAATCAATCAATGGTGTCTTGGTGTTGAGTTAACCGACTCCCCGGTGGTAATCCCCACACAACCCCCACCTTCCGGTTTACCAAGGCAAGTCCTAATTTCCGGAGTTAATGGTCAAGGTCAAGCCCTTCCACTGGATTGTGAATCACGATCGGCAGTTGATTGGGCAAATTTCTTTGGTGTGAAGATCAATGAGTATGAATTCTTCGATGGTTTACCCCCCTCGGAAAATCCTGACCGGGGTTTCGTCGGTAACGTTCGGGGCACCTGGGGACAAATCCCTCCCTTTGCGTATGGCGTACATGCAGAACCGATCGCGAAACGCTTACGCAAATATGGGCTGCCGGCTGACGCACAGAGTTACCTTTCCTGGAACCATCTCAAAGCAGAAATTTCTAATGGCAAACCAGTGATTGTTTGGATCGTTGGATCAAATCCAATCGGTAATGGTATCCCTGTCTACTACCAATCCAGCGACGGTCATCTTTCAACCGTCGCCCGCTATGAACACACCGTGGTTCTCACTGGTTACACTCAGGACAGCGTATTTTATCTGAATGGGGGTACAATTTACGAAGAAGATTTAAAACAGTTTCTTGAATCCTGGTCTGCGCTCGGCAATATGGCAGTTATCTGGCAGCCTTGAAAAGGAAAACTAATTGCTGAGATCAAACAAGCCCCTTTTTCTGGGGCTTGTATTATTTTGATTTACCTAATGAGTTTTATGAGCCCAATAGCTAGCTTCAGAATTCATCTTCGTCCAGCCAGAGTTCGTCATCATCCTCTTCTAAATCAACAGCCTCCCAGTCTTCTAACTCCTCCTCCGGGTCTTCCCAATCACCATCAGCTAAATCTGCAGCTCTCGAGAATGTCATACATCCGACATCAGGATCGACCTCAACAGCTGCGGCAATACAATATCCATCATCTATAAACACACAGTCAATATAATGGCATCGTATTCGAGGCATACTCACCTCCTGATTGATGAACTGGATTGTGCACTCTTCTCTCCCGTATTTTGTATCATTAATAAATATGGACAGGACCAAATGAAACACCAAAATTATAGCCGAAATGATGCAATTGGGGCTTGTTGCTTTCAGGATGTGTGTACATCATCAAAATAGAAAAATCCGAATCCTAATGATAAATATTCCCACGATATCAGCAATCAAGATTGCAGCGCGATTGGTTTAGTCCAGCAACCAAGCATCTACTTCTGCTCCTGCTGCCAGCGATTTTACACCAGACGGTATAATCAGTAAAGCGTTTGCCTGGACTAGAGACAGTAAATTTCCCGAACCTTGATGACCTGTCAGACGGGCAATCCATTCATCATTCTTCAAATGTATAATCCCTCGGAGATAACTTTCCCGCCCATCAGATTCGATATCCTCAATCAACTTAGCTTTTATCCTGTACCTCGGCACATCTTGTATCCCAGATAATTTCAGGATTGCTGGACGAACGAATACTTCATAACCAACAAAAGCAGCTACCGGGTTTCCGGGAAGACCGATAAAGGGTACACCTTGGAAATCTCCGAACGCGATGGGTTTTCCAGGACGCATATTTACCCGCCAAAAATTTAAATTTCCATCACTCTGGACTACAGTTCTCACAAAATCAAATACCCCAACACTAACCCCGGCTGAGGAAAGGATTAGGTCAGCAGATTTCGCAACTGCAGTGATCAGAAATTCGCGTACCGAATCCTCATTATCCGAAACGATACCCAAATATTCAGGATCTCCAAAATCTCGTTCAATTAATGCGGATAAGGTATATGCATTAGAATCATGGATCTGGCCAGACTGTAATGGCACTTCTACTGGAACTAATTCATCACCAGTTGACAGAATGATAATTTTTGGACGGCGATAAACTGAGATTTGTGCTTTACCCAGCATTGCCAAAATCCCTAATTCCTGAGGCTTTAGAGGAGAATTGGCATGCAGAACTACCTCATTCTTCTTCACATCCTCCCCTTTATGGCGGATGTAATCTCCTGGACCAACTGCCCGATAAACAGTTATTGCTGGTGGGAGATCATAAGAGGAACGAGATTTTAGATCATACTGGTCAGTATCCTCAACAGGAATAACTGCATCAGCACCAGAGGGTATGGGCGCACCAGTCATGATTCTGGATGACTGGTTTTCTTCAAGATGAATTGATGGGATTTTCCCAGCGGGAATATCTTCCACGATGGAGAGCGTTACTGGGTGATTTTTGCTTACTTTACTAACATCGATCGAACGTACCGCAAAACCATCCATACTGGAATTGGTGAAGAGCGGTAAGTCGATCTCGGATTTAACTCCCTCATATAAGACTCGTCCAGCCGACTCTGATAACAGGATCGATTCACTTTGCACCGGATGAAATGAGGATAACAACCTCTGTAGGGCTTCGTTAACACTAATCAATTGGTATCTCCCAATAGCACATACTAACCTGGTCTTACGCGTTGAGCTTCAAGGACATTAGCAAGGTTTTCCAAACGATCTAGAACTTTACTCAATTGAGCCAGATCGCGAACTTCCAAAACCATATCAAAAATAGCAAGATTGTTATTGATATCCACACTGACCTTACCCATATTGATCCCTTCCTCGGCGATCAGTGTTGAGACATCTCTCATTAAGCCATCCCGGTCATAAGCTTTCATTCTGACCGGTACCGGATAAGTGTTCTTTGCTTCGCCCCAAGAAACCTTTACCAAACGCTCCCGGTCTTTAATCCTCATAATGTTGGGACAGTCCTGGCGATGAATTGTTGCTCCACGACCGCGGGTGATATATCCAACGATATCATCACCCGGTGCTGGATTGCAGCATCTTGCAAAATTAGTTAATAATCCCCGCAGACCCAAAATTACTACCGAATCTGGTGCCGGTGTGGTCGCCTCTGGAGAAGGATGAGCAATGATCTTAAATTCTTCCGCTTCGCTTTCCGGTACAGTCAGGTGATTTACTATGCGACCAATTGAAATATCACCATTACCTAAGGCTTCATACAAATCATCAACAGTACGAAAATCAAATTCTTTGGCAAGATTCTCAAGATTTAGTTTACTTAAACCAAGTCGTCTAAGCTCTTTTTCTAGCAAAGTTTTGCCTTGATTGATGTTCTTTTCTCGAGCTTGAACTTTGAACCAACGGCGGATTTTTGAGCGCGCTCGTTGCGTTTTCACTAACCCTAAATTAGGATTGAGCCAATCAAGACTCGGTCCTCCCCGCTTCGCCGTAAGGATTTCAATTTTTTCCCCGGTATTCAATTGGTAATCCAGTGAAACCAATTTTCCATTGACTTTTGCCCCCCGGCAGCGATGCCCAACGTCAGTATGCACATGATAAGCGAAATCAATAGGTGTCGATCCTGCAGGTAAATCTATGATATCCCCCCGGGGAGTAAAAAGGTATACACGATCTTCGAATACATCTGATTTTAAACCATCAACAAATTCTCCAGCATCTATTACATCCTGCCGCCATTCCATCAAAGAACGCAGCCAGATAATGCGGCGCTCATAATCCTCATCCCGTTCTACACCCTCTTTATACCGCCAATGAGAAGCGATACCATATTCAGCTCCCTGATCCATCTCAGGAGTGCGGATTTGTATCTCGAGTGTCTTTCCATCATTGAAAATGACTGCGGTATGTAAAGATTGGTAAAAATTATCCTTTGGGGCAGCGATATAGTCATCGAACTCATCAGGTATAGGTCGCCAACGGGTGTGGATTTCACCCAATGTCGAATAGCAGGTCGGAATATTGGGTACGACTATGCGTACTCCCCGGACATCGAAAACCATCTCGAAGGGTACTCCCTTGCGATGCATCTTTTTATAAATTGAATAGATATGTTTTGGCCTACCAGATATCTCAGGTTTAATGCTTTCTTTGGATAAAACAGACTGCAGGCTGCTAATGACCCCCTTCATTTCAAGTTCACGATCCGTCCTTCGTGAAGCTAAATTTTCCGCGATTTCCTTATAAGTATCAGGCTGCAGATATCGAAAAGCTAAATCTTCGAGCTCCCATTTTATCTGCCATATTCCAAGGCGGTTCGCAAGCGGCGCAAATATATCCATTGTTTGTTGGGCGATTCGTTTGCGCTTATTTTCGGGTAAATGTCCAAGAGTACGCATATTATGCAGCCTATCAGCAAGTTTGATGAGCACCACCCGGATATCTTCTCCCATCGCAAGAAATGTTTTGCGTAGAGTCTCGGAAACCGCATCATAACGTCTGCTCTTGGTTAATTTATCTACTTCTAAATCTGGATCTGGTAATCCCCTTCTTTCGGCTAATTCACGAATCTTTTCTTCCTCAGCCTGCTCGCCCGAGTGCTGGTCCCCCCTCGAAACCCTTGGGAGCTGGGTGAGTTTTGTTACCCCATCCACAAGCAGTGCAATCTCATCTCCAAAATCCCTTTGAATGTCAGGCAATGTTAATTCAGTATCTTCAACAGTATCATGAAGTAAACCAGCAGCGATCACAGCTGGAGGTACACATAATTCAGCCAGGATGGCTGCCACAGCTAGACAGTGACTGATATAGGGTTCACCAGAAGCGCGCGTCTGTTCGTGATGAGCTTGTTCAGCTGTTCGGTATGCTCGCTGAACTAACTCTCGATCAGCAGGTGAATATGACTCAGGGAGAGACTCTATTAATGATTCAATGCGCATAACTTTTACCTGACATTTTTAGTATATCAGCCAACCAACAGAAACAATCTTCCAAATTTCTACTTTATCAGCTTATAATCCTGATCCTAGATCGGGTTGTGGCGAGATTCAAATGAGAAACCTCATCAATTCTTCATTACCGGAAAAGTATAACCGACTCTCTGATTTTGCCAAAACATTTTGGCCAGGTCTCGAATCGATGAGCGATCAGCGGCGGTTGCTCGTTACCGGTGATGTGCTCACATTTCTTTACACAATACCCCTGGTAATTATCGGATTGATATGGTTAATAGTTGCCACAGATCTGGCAATCATTCAACAAAATTTTCTCTTCCTGGTATTCAATTTCGGTCTGCTCTTCCTATTCAGCAGGTTAAGCTTTTTCACGATAATCGAGATTCGTTCAGATCGGTATGGCAGCTTAGAAGACTCTTTCGCATCCATGATTCAATGGTCAGCAGTATTTCTGCTTGGTCCAAGTGCTTTATGGGTGGGGGTTTTCTATAATATGATTGATTTCTTAATTAATTGGCGGACTGCATCGAATCCCGCTCAACGCTGGTATTTACTGCGAACAATTTCAGTTACTATTGCTATAAGCACCTTCGCATTCTTGATCTCAATTGCTATATATGAATTTATAGGTGGATCCTTTCCCCTGCCTGGACTCTCACTTTCCACAATCTTGCAAGCATTCCTTGCCCTTGGGAGCGAGTTCATTCTCGTGATAGTCATTATGTCTGGCTATTTGATCTACCATATTGGTGTTCAAAGAATTATGGCTCAATCCGAGACTATCCAACCGATCGTCAGGTTCTTCCTAATTGGAACTGGATTACCGTTTCTCGCCCACCCATTCTCTATTCTGCTTGCTGGTTTGTTTGTCGAACATGGATATGATATTTATGCTTTCCTCTTGGTAGGTTTGGTATTGGTTGCTTATCTCGCCCGGCGACTCAGCTTAGCTGCGGAAAGCAGCCGCCAGCAGTCAAGACAACTTGAGAAGTTAGAAAGGCTCGGGCGCGAGTTATTAGAAGTCATACCTGATCCTTCGTCCCTACCCAATATTCTGGAAGAAAATGTTCCTGGAATGTTCCCATCAGGCAAGATATCGATCTGGATTTCACCCAATATTTCCCTATTAAATTATCCTTCAGATTGGGCCGGCATACCGAATGAAGCCTGGGATTGGATCATCGATCAATCAAATCCAAAGGCATTCACAGTGAAGGAGGATTTACCCTGGGTGACAGAAAATGAGGACCATCTGGCAACTGTGATCTCCCCGATCTTTAGGAGCGATAGCATGCGGGCAATCGGAGGTATTGCGCTTGAGCTAAGAGCACTTGCACAAACCTGGGATCAAGATTCTATGGAAAATCTGTATCCTGCGATCCAATCTCTGGCCGCCCAGATCGCATCAACGCTTCAACAGACCAAAGTATATGAACAATCGCTAGATTTCCAACAAATCAGCCAAGAATTGCGACTGGCAGGTCAAATTCAAGCCAGCTTTCTACCCAATAATTTCCCATCAATTCCAGGTTGGCAATTAGCAGTAACCTTACTTCCAGCCCGAGAAACTTCAGGTGATTTTTTCGATGTGTTCGAGTTAAGTGATGGTCGCTTAGGAATTTTGGTGGCAGATGTTGCCGATAAAGGTGTCGGGTCCGCTCTCTATATGGCTCTCAGCCGAACGCTAATTCGTACATATGCTGAAGAATACGGTGCAGAACCAGAAGTGGTGTTCTTTGCTGCGAACAACCGTTTGCTCAAAGATGCGCGCGCAAATTTATTCATCACAATTTTCTACGGAATTCTTGATCCAAAAGAAGGTCTGTTGACATATTGTAATGCCGGTCATAATCCTCCTTACTTGATCAGGAATTCAGAGCATGAGACCATTATTTCACTTCATCGAACAGGAATCGCCATGGGAATCGAGGCGAATTCAACATGGACAACTGAGACTGTTGCGATTGATCCAGGAGATATTTTAATACTGTACACCGATGGAATTCCTGATGCCCAGGATGAGGATGGTGATTTCTTTAATGATGAAGCGATGATAGAAATATCGCGGAAGAATTCAGAAAAATTTGCTCATGAGATCCAATCCGCGATAATCGAAGAAGTTCAAAAATTTTCTGGTAATGCCCCCCAATCAGACGACATCACTTTGATGGTACTGATGCGGAACAAATGATCCTAAATAGATTGATGGATTAATCACCCTTACGTTTGATCATCCTCAACTCATTGCCATCTTCCTTCGAAAATGTAAAATCTACATCATCCATCATATTGCGGATGAGAAATAAACCAGCCCCCCGGGGGTTTAATTTTTCTAACTCAAGTGAGAAGTCAGGTGGGGAAACGTCACTTGGATCGAATGGCTCTCCATCATCCTTGAGAATAATCTCCAAACCATTATTTAAGTCATTACAAGTACAAATAATATCACCCTTCCCCTCCCCCCCATAAGCATGTTCAATGATATTAGAACAAGCCTCATCGACAGCAAGCTCTACTGCATATATTTCTTTATCATTAAAACCTGCTTCGGAAGCAGCTTTAAAGACAAATTTTCGAATACCCGCCAGATTCTCAAAGAGGCCAGAAAATTTCGCCGTTGCCATAATCACCGGTAAATTCAGTAGAAAATTATTAAAAGTGTGCTACAGCACTGACCATATCATCAAAAATATTGAAATAGCTGCCCATTCCGACCAGGTTTAAGGAATCTCGAATCCTTTCTTGTATTGCTGATAGAACCAATTCTCCACGGTTGTAACGTTTGCAGTTTTTTTGTGTTTCAATTAACACCCACCAGCCTTTACTGGACATGAAATCAACATCCGCCATGTCCAAAACAATTTTATATTTACCTTCATTTGTTAGGGAAGAAAGGGTTTCTTCAAGGTCAGGTGCTGTATAGCTATCTATTCTGCCAACAGTTTTTACGACATTACAACGTTTATATTCGGTGGTGGTGATTTCCATACGCTAACTCCCTTGACTAATAAAAATCCTGCCTGATAGCCTAAATAGCGCTGAGAGTATATCATAAAACAGTTTGTCATAAAATAGTTTGCCTTGACGCTCCTTGGGCCGTATGGTAAACTTTTCTTCGCTTGGTCCCGTGGTGTAGTGGCCTAACATGCGGCCCTGTCAAGGCCGAGATCGCGGGTTCAAATCCCGTCGGGACCGCTGGTGTAAAGTAAAAAAAACCTGGTCGTTGAACCAGGTTTTTTAATATCTTTTCACCAGATTTTAGAGTTTCTATCCTGGGGCACAATCATTCCCAAGGAAAAATATTAACCTATTTTCCCCCCCACAACCGCTTGTGGGTTGCGCGCATACATGTATCCATCACCACTTCCAATCCAGCATCGAGAGCTGTTTCGGCGGCAGCTTCATTAATCACTCCTTCCTGCATCCAGATTACTTTAGCACCAATTTGAATCGCCTGATCTACTATCTCTGGAACAGCCTCGCTCCTGCGAAAGATTTCTACAACATCTACCGGTCCAGGTATAGAAACTAAATCTGGGTATGCTTTTTCACCCAAAACACTTTCAAGTACTGGATTCACAGGGATGATCTCGTACCCCTGGGATTGTAAATACTTGGGGACAGTGTGATTTGCTTGGTCTTGCTTATTGGATATGCCAACAACCGCAATCCTTTTTGATGATTCCAGAATCTCACGTAGATGGTCATCATTATTTGAATTCGAATAGGATGGGGATGTGTTGTCTGAATTTGCTTTGCTGAAATCTATCGGTAGACTCACTTGAAACCTCGTTTTGCCGGGCTTTGAGAACACCTTGACCTCACCGGCATGTTTTTCGATTATTTTATAGCTGATGTTCAATCCCAAACCTGTTCCTTTTCCAACCGCTTTTGTAGTAAAAAAAGGGCTGAAAATCCTTTCTCGGATATCGTCTGGGATTCCAGGACCATTATCCTCTAAATCAACAATCACCCAATCACCTTTCTGGCGAGTTTTGATGAAAATCTCTCCCTTTCCGTTCATCGCATCAATAGCATTATCTATGATATTGGTCCAAACCTGGTTAAGTTCACTCCCATAAGCTTGAATCTTGGGTAATCCTTCGGTGTAATCACGTTTGACCTCTATACCTTCTTTTAACTTATGGCGAAGCATAACCAAGGTATTGTTGAGACCTTCATGGACATCAACTGCTTGGATGGGTGCTTGATCGAGGTATACATAAGATTTTAAGGATTTTACAATTTCAGATATTCGTTCAGAACCTTGGTTAATCTCTTCAAGCAAACTGAAAGAATTGAAACTTGCCCCCATCCAGGCAATGACCTTGCCTAAATGCATCGCTGAAAACTTAGTAGCCAGATTATTGAGCTGCTCATCCGAAAAACCTAAATTTACGAGTGTGGGTGCAAATTCCCATGCGTCAGGAACATTGTGAGCACCTAGCCATTCTTCGACCTCGAATTCGCGATCGGATCTCTCTAAAGCATCGATATCAACATTCGCGGCGGCTTTTTCGCGAATGACTGCGATTAGCTGATCAAGCTCATCCCAACTTTCTTTTGAGAGAGATAGTTTCGATAAACCGATTTGAGTTTCTAATAGTTGGGCGATTTCCAAGTTGAGTTGTGACGTTCCTCTTTGGGCCGCCGCCGCGGGATTGTTCAATTCATGAGCAATACCAGCGGTTAAAGTACCCAATTGAGCCATTTTTTCGCTCTGACGCAGCATCAATTCAGTTGATCTTAAGCGGGAGGTAATGGTAAAAAGCAGCGACCGCGCCGCGGAAGGGCTGGTGTTTAACAGATCATCCAGTTGGTCATGGCTGATCGCCAGTAATTTGCTATCCGTTCGAGCTTTTCCACTCGCAAAGCGGGGAGCTGATTCCAATAAGGACATCTCCCCAATCACTTCCCCGGATTTACGGACAGCCAATAAAACATTCTTTCCCCCAGATGATTTGAGAATCTCGATTTCACCATTCTCGATAATATATGCCATGTCGCCTGGACTACCCTCAGCAAACAGCTGCTCTCCGGTCTTAAGATGAATTTCTGTCACCATCTCGCAAAGTCGCTCGAGATCATGATCTGGCATACTGGCAAATAAAGGAACTCTTTTAAGAAAATCGTACATACCTTATACCGTTTTGAGATATTGGTGGACGAGGGCTACTGCAACAGCACCTTCTCCAACCGCAGATGCTACCCGTTTCATAGAATGATGGCGAACATCTCCTGCAGCAAATATCCCGGGAATGCTGGTTTCCAACAGAAATGGATCGCGATTTGGTCTCCAACCCTTTGGGCGTTTATTATCAATCATTAAATCTGATCCTGTAATAATAAACCCTGCTCGATCTCTCTCGACTAATCCAGACACTAGATCTGTTGGAGGCACCGCACCTATAAAAATAAACATCGCAGCTGCTGGAAGTGCATCGACTTCTTGGCTGTCGATGTTTTTGACCTTAATCTTCTCTAAACGCTCCACGCCGATTGCTTCGATGATTTCCGTTCTCAACACAACATCAATGTTTGCTGTATTAGCAATTTGATCAACTAGATATTGCGACATGCCTGCCTCGAGAGTACTGCTGCGCACTAACATGGTTACTTTTCGGGCATAACGGGAGAAGAACATGGCTCCCTGACCAGCTGAGTTTGCACCTCCGACGACAAAAACATCTTGGTCCCGGTAATATGCTGCTTCTGTTAACGCCGCGCCATAGTAAATTCCAGCTCCAGTCAGGTCTGCAACTCCTGGAACGTCCAGACGGCGTACAAAAACGCCAGTGGAAATCAATATTGCTCTACCACTTATCTCGCTACCATCGGCTAATACAACATGACGATAAGGATCTTCTAAACGAACTTTTACAGCTTCCTGTGGCCGCAAGAGTTCTACCCCAAAACGCAAGGCTTGGGTAGTTGCCCTCCTGGCCAAATCAGCTCCTGATAGACCCTGGGGGAATCCCAAATAATTTTCAATACGTGAGCTGGTTCCCGCTTGACCGCCAGTCGCCTCTTTTTCGATCATGACGGTCGACAACCCTTCCGAGCCTCCATAGACTGCTGCGGCTAGACCGGCTGGACCAGCTCCCACAATAATCAAATCATAAAACGGTTTATCGGCTTTTGTTTGCAGCCCTATTCTTTCAGCGATATCCTGAATTGATGGATCGATGAGCGTATTCCCATCTGGAAAAAACACCACGGGAAGGCGATGCTCTCCATCATTTACCGTTTCCACCAGATTTCGGGCATCAGTATCCAGTTCAATATCTAACCACTGGTATGGTATTTGATTCCTGGCCAGGAAATCCTTCACCGTATGGCTGTTTCCGGACCATAATGTCCCCGCGACACGAATACCATCGTATGGCAGTTGTACAGAAGCAGTCCAATCACTAAGCAAATCATCCAAGACAGGATATAGATTCTGCTCAGGTGGATCCCACGGTTTCATCAGATAATAATCTAGGCCAATATCATTAATACTGTCAATCGCTGCTTGTGTATCTGCATATGCAGTGAGCAGAACTTTTCGAGCTTGTGGATATAATTTTCTGGCTTCTTCAAGAAATTCTGTCCCACTCATTTTCGGCATACGTTGGTCAACCAGAAAAAGAGCAACTGGCGTATTTCGTTCTTTGAGTTTTTTAAGTACATCCAATGCCTCTTGACCATCATTGGACTTTACAATCCGGTAATCACTCCGGAAATGTTGGCGTAAATCGCGTTCAACTGCGTTTAGTACTTGCGGTTCATCATCGAGAATCATTATTGCGGGCGGGGGCATTCTTTCCTCCTTATTTGTAAAGCACTTTCATTATTAGGAAAATTCTAACTCCTTTATGTTAGCATAACAGGTTCTACACTTCTAATGTCCAAACTTAACACCTGGATATGTTAGTCTCGTTTTATTCAGTAATTGATGCTGTTCCAACATTCCAATGGATACAAACAATATTTTCAAGCCATCACCTGTTACATTCAAACAAGATCTGATGTCGGCGTTTCTTAAATTCAGATTGATAGAATCGTATCTAGTAATTACCTACTTATCACCCCGTTGCATATTGGATCAGATTGTCCGGAGTCTTAATTGGGCTTACCTTATACATTATATCCAATTATTGATTTTTATGCAGCTCAATTTGGGATGAATTATTGAGAATCCAAAGACAAATCCATTACAAGAGGGTAAAATCTCATCTAGCAATTATGTCATATCTTACCCACCTTGAATGCTCTTCGTGTAAACAAATATTTCCAAGCAACACATTGCAAACCTTCTGTCAGGAGTGCCATTCTCCAATCCTGGCTATTTACGATCTTTCATCAGCAAAGGAGAATTTAGATCGGGAGGAATTTTGCCACCGCCCATCAGGGATGTGGCGCTGGCATGAGCTGCTCCCGGTTGAGCATTTATCTAATCTGTCGTCTTTGGGAGAAGGTGATACCCCCCTTTTAGCGATTTCAAATATTGATTCCATCCATGGATCTAAGAATATATGGGTCAAAGATGAGAGCATCAACCCAACCGGTAGTTTCAAAGCACGTGGACTCAGCGCGGCTGTGTCAAAAGCCCAGGAGCTCGGCTTGAAACAACTTGCCATCCCTTCAGCAGGTAACGCTGGTAGTGCATTAGCAGCCTATGCTTCCCGAGCCGGGATTAAATCTGCAACTGTGATGCCTGCCGATACTCCCAAGGCGATCATTACTGAGTGCCAACTTTATGGCGCGGAAGTAACCCTGGTTGATGGATTAATTTCAGATTGTGCAAAGATTGTCGAAGAAATAACTGCATCGGGCGAGTGGTTCTCAGTCTCAACATTTCGGGAACCATACCGGCTAGAAGGAAAAAAACTATGGGCATTGAATTGGCTGAACAATTCAACTGGCAATTACCGGATAACATTATTTATCCAACAGGGGGTGGTACGGGTCTCGTTGGGATGTGGAAAGCCTTCAAGGAATTACAACTCATGGGATGGTTAGAAAGTTCGCAATTACCAAAAATGATCTCTGTTCAATCCGATGGATGTGCTCCGGTGGTCAAAGCGTTTAATTCAGGGGAAGATCATTGTGAATTCTGGCAGGATGCAAAAACAATCGCCGGTGGAATTCGAGTACCATCCAGCCTGGCTGATAGGCTGATATTGAAAATCATAAGGGATTCTGGTGGTACAGCTGTCGCGGTCTCAGATGAAGACATGCAAAAGGCTCAAAGCGAGATGGCGAAACATGCGGGAATATTCCCGTCTCCCGAAGGAGCGGCCACCTTCGCAGCTTTGATCCAATTGCTAAAAGCAGGTATCATCCAGCCTGATGAGAGTGTAATCCTCTTTGCAACTGCTTCAGGAGTAAAATATATTTAACCAAATACATCAATTCCCAGGTTAAATTCCGGAGAGGTTTCATGGAAAATAATAATAAATCCAAAGTATTGGTCTTGGTCGGTACTCGAAAAGGTGGCTTCATTCTGCAAAGCGACATAAAGCGCGAGAATTGGGAGTTAATGGGACCTCTATTCAAGGGTTGGAATGTGATGCACATGACATTTGATCCCCGTGATCAGCGTTTACATGCGGCAGTCGTTCATGATGTGTATGGTCCTTCTACACATTATTCAGATGATTTTGGCGATAGCTGGACCCAGGGACGGGAGGCACCTAATTTTCCACGACCCTCAAGATCATCACGTCCCTTAGGAACTCCAGATGAAGTAATAGAACCACAAGAAAACCAAGAAGATAAGGTACTCAAAATCTGGCATATCAAAGCGGCTGTTGAAGAACAACCTGGCGTTTTATATGCTGGAGTTGAACCCGCGGCTTTATTCAAATCAACCGACAGCGGTGAAACATGGGAGCTGAATGAGAGCCTGTACGATCATCCCCACCGCGGCCAATGGTTTCCGGGAGCAGGTGGTTTGTGTTTGCACACGATTGTGCAAGATCCTGAAAACTCTGATCGAATTTACATCGCAATCTCGACTGGAGGCTGTTATAGAACGGATGATGGTGGGAATACCTGGGCTCCTTTTAATAAGAATGTTCGAGCAGATTTCCTCCCTGATCCTTATCCTGAGTATGGCCAATGTGTTCATAAGATGGCGATTCATCCTCAGAATCCGCAGGTGCTATTTCAACAGAATCATTGCGGAGTTTATCGAAGCGATGATCAAGGGGAGAATTGGATTGATATTGGTGAAGGTAAACTCCCCAGCCGCTTTGGATTTCCAATCGCAATCCATCCCCACGAGCCTGAGACGATATATATTGTCCTGGAAGAGAGTGATGAATATCGTTTAAGCGTCGATGGGAGTTTTGCAGTTTGGAGGAGTCGCGATTGTGGGAACTCTTGGCAGCGGTTAAGCAAGGGTTTACCTGATCGCGCTCATCTGGTTGTACTGCGGGAAGCGATGGCAACAGATCAACTCAAGAGCGCGGGGATATATCTTGGTACCAGCACGGGGCAGATCTTTGCGAGTCGCGATGCTGGTGACAATTGGGAGCGCATTGCTGATTACCTCCCCAGGATATTATCAATTGAAACGGCAACCATTCTATAGATAGGTCATCAATCGCTTCGGTTTCGAGGCGGCCATGGAGTATTAGATGCAACAGGAAGCATTCTTCCACAAATTAAAGAAGATTTATCCGCAAGATCGATTACTCACGAACAAAGGGCAGCTGGTTACCTATGAATCAGATTCATCAACCTCTTATCAAGTCCTCCCTCTGGCTGTAGTCCTACCTGAAACCCAAGATGAAGTTATTGAAACCGTCCGGACATGCTACAAATTCGGAATACCATTCGTAGCGCGCGGAAGTGGAACCAGTTTATCAGGGGGTTCGCTGCCGGTTGCTGATGGTATCGTCATCGCCCTCAACCGGCTCAATAGGATCATACACTTGGATGCGGAACACCGCACCGCAGTCGTGGAATCCGGGGTCGTGAATATCGATGTAAGTCTTGCGGCAGCCCCGTACGGGCTTTATTTTGCCCCGGATCCTTCCAGCCAACTGATTTGTACGATTGGCGGCAATCTGGCGTTTAATTCCGGGGGTGCACATTGTCTCAAGTATGGTATGACCAGTAACCACATATTGGGGATCAAAGCAGTTTTACCGGATGGTGAGGTGATAGAAATTGGTGGGGAAAGTCTTGAAAGTATTGGTCCAGATTTAGTTGGTATGTATGTTGGCTCGGAAGGATTGTTCGGTATCGCTTTGGAGGTTACATTGCGTTTATTGCCAAAACCCGAATCCTTCCGAACGGTATTGGCCGCATACCATTCTCTCGAAGCTGCAGGTGAAGCAGTTTCCATGGTAATTGCCGCTGGATTGTTGCCTGGGGCACTCGAGATCATGGATAACCTTGCGATACAAGCAGCAGAAACTGCTGTCCAGGCAGGATATCCAACAGATGCGGTTGGACTTCTCATCGTCGAATTAGATGGCGAATCTGCTATCGTCGAATCTGAATTCAAGGTGCTGATGGAAGTAATGGAAGAATCAGGTGCCTATGAAATTCGCATCGCCAATGATGATGAACAGCGGGCAAAGATTTGGAAAGGCCGCAAAAGTGCATTTTCTGCGGTTGGCAGGCTCAGCCAAGATTATTTAGTACAAGATGGGGTCGTACCTCGCAGCCAGCTCAGTAAAGCATTAGGAGAAATAGAGAAATTGGCGTCTGAGTATGAGATCAGAGTTGCGAATGTGTTCCATGCTGGCGATGGAAATCTGCATCCATTGATCCTTTTTGATGGACGGGATGTTTCCAATTTAGAGAATGCAGAAAAATTAGCCGGCAAGATCCTTCAGATGTGCGTCGACCTCGGTGGATCGATCACTGGTGAACATGGTATAGGAGTTGAAAAATTGAAATATGTCCCAATCATGTTTTCTGAAATTGATATTAGTGTGATGCGAGACATTCGACTCCAGATCGACCCGAGAGAACTATCAAATCGTGGCAAAATGATCCCCTCTCAAACCATTTTGGATTGAACCATTTGGATCTTTCAATCAGATATTTATTCAAATTAATGTAGGTGACCATGGAAAACAAATATCTTGACCGATTGGTTGAAACCATCCAATCAAAAGATAAGCTTCTTGCGAGAGGGGGCCAGACTAAAACTGGCATTCTTTCCCCATCTGAAGTCGAAATACTAGACATATCCCCAATTAATGGCATCCGTGAATATAATCCCAGCGAGTACACATTTACCGCTTATGCAGGAACCCCCCTGAAAGATATCAATCAAATGCTCGCAGAAAATGGGCAGTTTCTACCCTTTGATCCTCCATTGACGGATCATGGGGCTACACTTGGTGGAACGGTGGCATCCAATTTAAGTGGTCCGGGTAGATACCATTATGGTGGGGTGCGTGATTTTATTCTTGGTGTTCAATTTCTGGATAGCCAAGGAAGATTGATCCACACTGGTGGAAAAGTAGTCAAGAATGCCGCAGGATTTGACATACCAAAATTAATGGTTGGCAGCCTCGGCAGTCTCGGTGCGATGGTGGAAGTGAGTATTAAAGTTTTCCCGAAACCAAAGGAAACTATTACTGCCATTTCCCGATATGCAACTTTACCAGCGGCATTGAATAGTTTAATCCAATTAACCTCCAGCTCTTCTGAAATTCTATGTTTAGAACTTGAACCAATAGATGATTCTTATGATTTGAGGATTCGCTTGGGTGGTGAGCCCAAATTGTTCCCCGATCGGATATCCCACCTTGGAGAAACCGTCGGTGACATCGTTACCCTCATTGGAAATCAGGAAACTGAATACTGGGAAAGTTTGAATGAATTCGATTGGGTACCTGAGGGGACAGTTTTAGTAAAAATCCCGCTTACACCGAAGTTTGTCCCCCAACTTGATGAATTCCTAAACAGCAATCATGCAATTCGGCGTTACTCAGCCGGAGCAAATGTGGCCTGGGTTGCCTTGTCGCAGCCTCTCAATTTATTAGATCAAAAGCTTAAAGAATTGAATTTGATGGGATTAACTGTCTTGGGGTCTGCGGATCAGATCCGATTAGGTGCCTGGGAACCAGGGGGTTTTTATCGGAGAATTAAGGATGCACTTGATCCATCTGGACTTTGGTTAGAGGTGTGATGCAATGAAACATTCAATCAAATTAGAAGATTATGGTCCTCTCGCTTCTGAAATGTCAGAAGCTGTCTCGAAATGCGTGCATTGTGGTTTTTGTTTGCCTGCCTGCCCGACTTACAAGGTGTTGCAGCAAGAGATGGATTCTCCCCGTGGCCGAATAATTATCATGAAATCAGTCCTCGAAAATCAGATCCCGCTTGAAGAGGCAATGCCATATATCGATCACTGTCTGGGATGTTTAGGATGTGAAACTGTATGCCCTTCAGGTGTTCAATATGGCAATCTTTTATCTCCCTTCAGAGCCCTTGCCGAATCAAAGAGAGAAAGACCAATCGATGAGCAGTTATCAAGGTGGGTAACAAAGGAGACTCTACCTTATCCAAACCGGTTTTATTATGCTGCAAAATTAGGAAAGATTTCCAAACCCTTATCTTCAGCTGTTCCTAAACGATTTCAGGCAATGTTAAACTTAATTCCAGAGAGTATTCCAGCTTTGCAATCCCTGCCTGAAGTATTCCCAGCACAAGGTGTAAAGCGAGGAAAAGTAGCTCTGCAAGTTGGTTGTGTTCAGCAGGTTCTTGCTCAAGAGATCAATCTGGCAACAATAAATGTGCTCACAAGAAATGGCTATGAAGTTGTGATTCCCAAAAACCAGGGTTGTTGTGGTGCCCTAGCGCTGCACACCGGGGACCATCAAACCGCACGGGATCTCGCGGCCAACAATCTTAGATCCTTTCCCAATGACAGCAATGCCATCATAAGCAATGCAGCTGGTTGTGGTTCAAGTATGCATGAATATCCACTTCTCTTTAAGAATACCGAACTCGAAGAAGCAGCAGTATCATTTTCCAGGAGAGTACGGGATATCAGTGTATTCCTAAGTGAAATTGACCTAGCTCCAATTCCTGCTGCCCGGGAAGATATACATATTGCCTACCATGATGCTTGCCACCTTGCTCACGCCCAAGGAGTTACCCAAGAGCCACGATCGCTTTTAGCTCAAATTCCAAACCTCAGTTTAGTACCGATCAATGAGGGAGACCTCTGCTGTGGATCGGCTGGTTCTTATAACTTGGAACAACCAGACATCGCCGGACAGTTAGGAGAAAGGAAAGCCACGAATATACTGAACACGAAAGCTGATGCTGTCGCCACGGGTAATATTGGCTGTTTGGTTCAACTCAGAAACCACCTTTCGAAATTAAATGGACAAATTGATGGAAAGCAATCTGTTATGCCCGTTATGCACACGATCGAAATAATCGATCTGGCTTACCAAGAAAAGTTGTAATTACAATCCAAATAAAGGAACCCAAGTGCCAAAAATGGCGAAAAATAATAAACGTTCAATTAAAGCTGAAGATCTATATAAAATCAGAGTCATTTCAGATATTCGCATATCTCCATCAGGCGATCATGTAGTATATACCCAGCAGCGGATAGATCTAAAAACCGAGGAAAAAAATAGCAACCTGTGGATCATTTCCGCCAATGGGGGGATACCAAAGCAATTCACCTTTGGTGATCATGTTGATCTCCTACCAAGATGGTCACCTGATGGAAAAACGATCGCTTTTAAATCCAACCGGGGGGATAAAAGTAAACCAGCACAAATTTACATCATTCCATTTGGAGGTGGCGAGTCCCGGCAATTAACCCACATCGATGGAACTATCAGCAGTTTCTCCTGGTCGCCAAACGGGAAAAAACTTCTCTGCAGGATCCGAAGATCTGATCCAGAAATAATTGAACGCCAAGAGGATGATCGAGTGAAAAAACTTGGCATAGTTTCCCGCCACTATAACCGAGTTTTTTATAAGTTTGACGGAGAGGGTTACCTGCCCAAAGAAAGATGGCACATTTGGATTGTAAATACCAGCGATGGACGGGCAAAACAACTGACTGACCACGAAATCTTCGATGAAATTGACCCCACCTGGTCGCCGGATGGAAAAACCATTGCGTTTATGTCCAATCGAAGACCTGATCCTGATTTCGAACGCGATGGAGTGGACCTCTTTGTCATACCTGCATCCGGTGGTGATCCGGTGAAAGTAGATACAGCATACGGTGAAAAGGTTTTTCCCAGCTTTTCTCCCGACGGACAGATGATCGCTTACTTCGGTACCGGGGGAAAGGGTATTTGGTATAAGAACAGAGGGCTGTGGATAGTACCTATCGACGGAAGTGGAAATTCAATCAATCTCACTGAACCATACGATGTTCACGTTGAACCGACAACGATCAATGATATCGGTACCCCAGAGACAATGCCCCCAACCTGGTCGCAAGATGGCAGTAAGCTTTATTTCCCGATAATGCGGAAAGGTCGGACAGTATTGTGCTCAATAGGGATTGATGGAGACAATTTTACTTCTATCGTTGGTGAACAAGGAGTGGTTGGCAGCTATTCTTTCAATGCTGACCAATCCAGCATGGCTTATTTTATGGGAAAAATGAATGACCCGGGACAAATCTATGTAAAGAAAGTTAATTCTAATGAATCTAAACAAATATCCCAAATCAATAAGAAGCTGTTCGGGAATATCGACCTCGGAGAAATTGAGGAAGTTTGGATCCAAGGAGATGACGATAATGATATTCAGGGTTGGATTTTGAAACCACCTGGGTTTGATCCAAAGAAAAAATATCCATCAATTCTTGAAATCCACGGTGGACCATTAACACAGTATGGCGAGTTCTTCATGCACGAATTTTATTTCCTGGCTGCTTCAGGGTATGTCGTCCATTTCTGCAACCCCCGTGGAGGTCGCGGGTACGGAGAAGAACATGCCAAAGCTATATGGGGAGGGTGGGGAGATGCAGATTACCGGGATCTGATGACCTGGACTGATTTCATAGAACAACAGCCATATATATCCAAGAAACGGATGGGGGTGACTGGCGGAAGCTATGGTGGATATATGACCGTTTGGATCATCGGTCACACAGATCGTTTTCAAGCTGCTGTAACCCAAAGATGTGTTAGTAATTTGGTAAGTATGTGGGGGTCGAGTGATTTGAACTGGATTTTCCAAGAGGTATTAGATAACAAGCCACCCTTCGAGGACCTGGAAAAATACTGGCAGCATTCACCCATTAAGTATATTGGCAATGCAAAAACTCCCACCCTGGTTGTGCATAGTGAAAACGACCTGCGTTGTCCCATAGAACAAGGTGAACAGGTTTTTGTGGCACTCAAATCCCTCGGAGTCGACAGCGAAATGGTTCGCTTCCCTGGAGAATTTCACGGCTTGTCCCGTAATGGCCGCACTGATCGCCGGATCGTGCGCTTGAATCACATTGTGCGATGGTTTGATAAGTATTTAAAGAATTAATGTACTGGATC
>DATKXE010000435.1:0-2436 GCA_035529195.1 Anaerolineales bacterium | reverse complement strand
CATAAGGTGCTGACCAGGCATGTCGAACGCCTAGCGAATGAAATTGAATTACTGCAGGAGCTTGACCAGCGCTACTTCTGGGTTCGGTTGGCTGTGCTGCTTGCTGGTGCGCTGGGGTTATTCATTGCTTACCAAAGTCGACAATCGAATGTACTCCTTCTGGCCCTGCTGGTATTCATGGCAGTCTTTTCAATAGTGGTGTACTTGAATCGACGCGTGAGGCGCAGCATCCTGCGATTCAGATTATCCAAGCAGTATTTCTCCAACCAGCTGGCTCGCATGGAGTTAGATTGGGAGAAAATACCGGCTGCTCCATTTTATCCTCCCGGTGAACAGCACCCCTTTGCAAGCGATTTAAATCTAAGTGGATACCATTCGCTGCACGAGCTGCTGAACACTGCCATCTCGGCGGGAGGCAGCCACCGGCTGCAAGAGTGGTTAATGAAACCAGAGCCAAATTTTGACGAGGTTAATACAAGACAGGCTTCAGTAAAGGAGATGCGTTCTCTATCTGGATTTCGCAGCCGCCTGGTTTTAAGCAGCAGCCTGGTTTCATCCGGAGAAGAAGAAGCCTGGGATGGTGAGGAATTGATCCACTGGTTG
Organism: Anaerolineales bacterium; assembly: GCA_035529195.1. Taxonomy (GTDB): domain Bacteria; phylum Chloroflexota; class Anaerolineae; order Anaerolineales; family UBA4823; genus PFL25. The sequence goes on along the minus strand of DATKXE010000435.1, from coordinate 1,833 downwards.
GAGCAGAGGGCAGCACCAAAATCGCTCCAGCCTCTTCTGATCGTCTTGAGCCTCCTTGCAGCGGCAAATATCATCCTTTTTGTACTCTTCACCTTCAATTTGCTTCCGGCAGTCTGGATGATCTCATTGGCAATTTACGCTGCGGTATACCTGTTTACTTATCGCAGCATGGATGAGGTGTTTGGTCAGGCTCACCACCTTTCAACCACCCTGGATAAATTCCGCGCCGTGCTGGTGTTCCTTGAGCGGTATCCATATCGTCCGAGCAGTCATCTTTCCCGGCTGTGCGCACCATTTTGGCAGGCAGATCAGCGCCCTTCCAGCTATCTGCTCCGAATTGCGGTGATCGCTTCCGCCTCGAGCATCAGCGCCAATCCTGTCGTATGGCTGCTGATCAATGTGTTTGTTCCTTGGGATGTCTTCTTCGCATACCAGCTGCAGCGCTATAAGGCGAAGATGCAGAATGTTTTACCAACCTGGTTGGAAGTTTGGTACGAACTGGAGGCATTAAACTCGCTGGCCAACTTTTCATACCTAAATCCTGGTTATACGTTTCCCCAGATATTTAACCACCACAGCGGCAAATGTTTTGAGAGCCTGTCTATTGGTCATCCATTAATTCCCGATAGAGATAAAATCTGCAACGATTTCTCACTAAATCAGCTGGGAGAGGTGGTGCTTATAACCGGCTCGAATATGTCGGGGAAGTCTACCTTTTTGCGCACGATCGGGATAAACCTGAGCCTGGCGTATGCTGGCGCCCCCGTAAATGCGGATAAACTAACGACCAGAATCTTCAGGTTGTTCTCCGTGATCCAGGTGACCGATTCGCTGGCAGATGGCATCAGCTATTTCTACGCAGAAGTCCGCCGCTTGAAAGCGCTGATCGATGCCTTGGAGATAGAACATGATGTGCCCTTATTTTTCTTGATCGACGAAATTTTCCGCGGAACAAACAATCGAGAACGGCAGATCGGGAGCCGCTCTTATGTGAAAATGCTGGTTGGTGGTCACGGGACGGGATTGATCTCAACCCATGACCTTGAGCTGGTAAATATCGCTGACCAGGTAGCCCATGTGATCAATTATCATTTCCAGGAGCAGGTTGCCAAGGGGCGGATGATTTTTGATTATCATTTGCGCACGGGTCCAAGTAAGACCACGAATGCACTGCAGATCATGCAGATGGAGGGCTTGCTGGTTGAAGAGCAAGAGGTTGCTAAAGGGGGATAAAAAGCAGCTCTGAGAGCTGTTGACTGATCATCTAGGCGGGAATTGGCTTCGAGTATAATCACTTGTATATCGCAAGACTAACACGATTATTCCCCGTAAAGGATCTTATGGAAGCAAATAGAAATTACTTGGTCGATATGGATGGGGTATTGATTAGCGGGGATACAGTAATCCCTGGGGCAGAACAGTTCGTGAAGCGGTTAAATACCAGCCAGGGAAAATACCTGGTTCTGACCAACAACCCGATCTACACTGCGAAGGACCTGGCACACAACCTGATGAAGATGGGATTAGATATCCCACCCGAGTTGATATTTACTTCGGCGATGGCAACCGCCCAATTTCTGCAAAAGCAGCGCCCCAATGGGACCGCATATGTGATCGGAGAAAGCGGTTTAACTTCTGCGATGCACGAAGCTGGTTACATCATCACCGAACACGATCCCGATTATGTTGTGCTGGGAGAGACCAGTGCCTTTAGCCTGGAAAACCTGACCAAAGGTATTCGTCTAATCATCGATGGTGCCCGATTTGTTGCCACCAACCCGGATCCGTCGGGTCCAGCAGCGATGGGGATTGTGCCTGCCTGTGGAGCGGTAG
>DATKXE010000434.1:0-2376 GCA_035529195.1 Anaerolineales bacterium | reverse complement strand
GTGGAAACCATGCTCAATTTGGTTGGTATGGTGATCAAGCAGGTGATAATCCAGCCTCAATATCCCGCGAAAAGCAGCAGCAAAGGATAATTGAATCAACCAGGCAAATTGTAGACATCGTAAACTGATCGAGGTTTTCTTAATGAAATATCACCCATAGCTGGAAAGTATAGGAATATGGTATGAGCACAGCAGTAAGAATTGACAAACCAGCACCAAATTTTAAATTAGTTACCTTCGAAGGTGATGTCGTAAAATTATCCGATTTCCAGGACAGGAAGAATGTCCTTCTGGTATTCAATCGCGGTTTTACCTGACCATACTGCCGCAAGCACTTGTCGCAGTTGCGGCAAGATTATTCACAATATCTTGAACGTGATTCGATAGTCCTAGTCTTAGGACCAGAAGGAGCTGAGGCATTTACACACTATTGGGACGAAAATGACTTGCCATTTATTGGCATACCTGATCCTCACCACACCGTTCTCAAACTCTATGGACAGCAAATTAAGATATTTAAATTTGGTCGCATGCCGGCTCAGGCCATCATTGATAAGAAAGGTGTGGTTCGGTACATTCACTATGGTAAATCAATGTCAGATATCCCAGAAAATGAGGAGCTGCTGGAGATTATTGATAATTTAAACACTTAATATTATTTTTGGTAGCACTCAATTAATTAAATCACTGGGTTAGATCAGGATTTGCGGTGTAGAATTACCCTTACAATTCTTCAAGAAATAAGGAGGCAAATATGCCTGATCTTAAATTTCAGGATCATACCGTCATAGTCGCTGGTGCAGGGGGAAATCTGGGCAGCTCAGTCGCAACTTTGTTCCTTAAAACCGGTGCTAATCTCATTTTAGTCGATTACAGCGAGGAGAAGCTGCAGCGTTTATTCCCTGAATTAATTGAATCTGATCAGCATATCATTTTCCAGGGGGTTGATATAAACAACTCCTCCTCAATAAACGCGGTCATCAACCGGACTATGAGCAAATTCGGTCAGATTGACGTATTGGTGAATTCAATTGGCGGTTATGAAGGGGGTTTTCCAATCCAAGAAACATCTGATGAAATTTGGGACATGCTCTTTAATCTAAATGCTCGGGCGGTATTTAATCTTGCCAGGGTAGTCACTCCTATTATGAAAGAGGCACAGTCTGGGAAAATTATCAACATCTCTGCCAGGCTTGGATTGAAAGGTACTGCCAATCAAGCAGTTTACAGCGCTGCAAAGAGCGCTGTGATCCGTCTTACAGAAGCAATGGCTCAAGAATTAAAGAACGATGACATCAATGTAAATTGCATCCTTCCCGGGACGATTGATACTCCCCAGAATCGGGCTTCGATGCCGAATGCTGATTACAGCCGCTGGATTACTCCTGACGCGATTGCAGAGGTGGTCCTGTTCTTAGCTTCCGATGCTGCCAGAGCGATCACTGGTGCCAGTATTCCGGTTTATGGGAAGAGTTAATTTGTGCTAATTATTTCTAAGTGCAATTAAGATATTTGGATTAATTTCTCTGGCGCAGAAAGACATACAACCAGATCGCCAATATGATCCAAAGTATGCCCAACAAAATAATTATCAACCAACCGGATGGAGGTAAACCAGGGAATAAACCTGATGGAGGTGTTGAACTAGGTAATAATGTTTGTGATGGCGTGAAGGAAGGTGTCACCGAGGGGGTCAAACTAGGGAATTGAATTGTGATTGAGGCAAGCGGAATTAATGTTGTCGTCGCTGTATAAGTTGGGGTTAAAGTTAGAGTCGGCGTTAAGGTTGCAGTCAGAGTTTGGGTTGCGGTTGGTATTGGAGTTGAAGAGCTGAAAGGGACAAGGGTTCTTGTTGGTGTATTTGTTATGGTTGGTTTTGGGATTTTTGTTGGTGGTAATTGGTTGACTAATGAGTGATAAATCAATGGAAAATAAAGCTCATTTTGTACGTGAAGAGTTTCAGATTGGTGGCTTGAACCATACCCTGAAGATAAAATCAATAAAAATATCAATAGGACGAACGTTATCTGGTACTTTATTCTCAAGATAATCCTGCTCTCCGTTGTTATCCCATTGAATATTACAATGAACCTGAAAATAACGCAACAAAATAATCTTCGGAACTTGAGATAGAACGGAACCGAGAAGATTACATCCATAAATTATACGACTGGTATAATCATAGATAAATTTTCGCTACTTGTGGTATATGAGATGATTGATAATTAGCAGCATTCCAAATTACTCCTGGGGTAAGAATCGCGGATATATTTCCTGCCGGTGGCTGTTGCCCCCGGCTTTTCTGTTCTAATTACCGAGGTCTCATGCTAACAGCTCACAATATTTCAATAAAATTTAATATCAAAAAAGTCCTGC
>DATKXE010000433.1:0-4929 GCA_035529195.1 Anaerolineales bacterium | reverse complement strand
TTTTTATTCGATATTTGAGGAGATATTTATACTTTATATACCACAAAAAATAGTTGCAAAGGACGCCAGCTGTGGCTCAGAAACTTACAGACCATATTTGGACATTGAAAGAATTATTAACGTTCAGAGTGCCTGTTCAGTAAATCGGGGACACGACCCAATAAGAGGTGTACCGGTAAAGGCAATAAAAGCAGCCTTTGGAAGAGCATTGCGCATATTAGTGGCAAGTATATCGTACTGGCTGCGGTGTGCTTCGTCAGTGATTACAATGATATCATCCCGGTCCGAGATCATAGGGTAGGTTTCATCTTTATCGGTCCGGAATTTCTGGATCAATGTGAATATGAAACGGTGGTCTTCACTCAGAAGCTGCTGCAGGTGCTTGCCGCTTGTAGCCTGTACGTGTTCTTCTGTTACAATACCTGTATTTGCAAAATTCTTATAGATCTGGTCATCCAGTTCCTGCCTATCGGTTATTATAACAAAGGTATAGTTTCCGGGAATTTTGCGCAATACTTTTTGTGAAAAGAAGATCATTGAGTAACTCTTCCCGCTTCCCTGTGTATGCCAGAAAACTCCCAGTTTCCCTTTATTTTCTTTAATGCGTAATAGCGCTTTAGTGGCATTATTCACACCAAGATACTGGTGGTTCTTTGCCACGAATTTTGCGAGACCGCCACTGACCTCACTGAAAATCGTGAAGTTCTCAATAATATCCAGCAGCCGGGAGGGGTCGCAGGTCCCACGGATCATGGTATCCAGTGAAATTATCCCCTCTTCACCTTCATTATTGATCTTTTTCCATTCTGCAAAGTGTTCCCATGCAGCAGTCATGCTGCCAATTTTACTGATACTGCCGTTGGAAAGTAAAATAAATGCATTATACCAGAAGATCTGGGGTATGGTTGATTTGTTGTCGCGCAGGTTATCCTGATACGCATGTTCCAGGCGCCTGTGGGATGCTTTTAGTTCAATGAAAACAAGGGGTAATCCATTGACAAAACCCACCAGATCGGCCCGGCGCTTATACATATCACCTGACACCCAGAACTGGGAAGCAAGGATGAAGTTATTATTTGATGCTTTGTTCCAGTCAATAACCTGAACCGTTTCTGCAATTTCCTCATTCTCATTATCCTGAAATGAGACTTTGACCCCATTTTTCAATAATTGGTATACTTCGCGGTTGGCATTGGCAGGGCTCATAATGCTTCTATCACGGACCAGTTCTTCGATGGCAAGCTCAATGGCCTCTTCAGGAAGGGCAGGATTTAATCGTTCTAATGCCGAACGTAATCTGGGTAATAGCACTACTTCACTGGATGTCTCACGTCCAAACGTACAATTTTCACCGAACTTTTCATCGAAACAATTGGCAGTTTCCCACCCCAATCCGGCAAATAGAGCAATTGTGGGTTGTTCTACAAGATTGTCTTCTGAGTAGTCATTTACCATTTTTCAATTTATCCTTGAATTTTTGACTAGATGTATCTGGTAACACTATTGTTATTTTTTATATATATATCCACTTTATTGAATTGTCCTTACTCTAACAAATCAGGATCTACAATCCATCCCTCAAGCGGATCACAATTTGCTGGAATCCCATATCCCAGATCTCGCTGTTCATAAGCCCACCCAGTTTGAACGGCACATAGTAAAGCGTCCAGATTATCGCCCGTTGGATCTTCAATGAGAGCTGCCCTCAATTTCTCACTCAATTCGAGATCGAATCCATAGTACGATCTAAGTTCACCTGAGCATAGTCCGCGCACTATTTCACTGCGAGCTGTCTTATGCTCATCTGATTGCTTCTTTTTGGTATCATTTTTGTATCCGCGCTTGCCGATCCACTTCATGGCGACAAGTTTCGGATAGGCTTCTATCACAATCCTGCTCCCATGTATGGGCCGGCCTGGAAGTATGCTTACGCTGGAGTTTAGAAGTCGGGGTGCTCCCTGATAGAACATTTTTCCAACCGGAGTGCCATATAACATCATCGGACTGCAAGATTTTGCTTTTTTGTCGGTTACTCGGAAATGGTGTTTATCTCCCTTTGAGCGGGAATGACAATATTCAGTAAGCATATTCTCAAATGTATGTTTATCCATTTTGGCTATGATCTCAACATAACCTTCCCATGAAAGAGGTAATTCCAGATTGGTGATCAGCTTTCTCGGCAGGCTGAATGGAAAGTCAATCCCCAATATCCAATCTCCTTCATTATTGAGAAAATCTTCAAAACAGTTAAAATTTTCAAGAGATCTTAAGTTATTAACTCTTAGAATGCTGTTTTTAAGTGTACATTCTGTATAAGTGATAGGTTTTTTCCTGCGCGGGGCACTGGTAAAGTCCATACCATATATTTTCATAGTTCTATTTTGCACGCTTTGCCGTTAAATTGCCGATAAATTGCCGATAATGTTCGTTTAATGTATAGGCACGTGCCCGCCGGGACGGATCTGCCACCTCCAGCCACCCTTCTTCCACCCAATCCTTTAACAGCACCCGTGCCATGCGCTGGGAGAGGCCTAAGGTATTGGCAACTTCAGAAGAGGTGATCTGCTCCATTTTGGTGAACAGTGCCAGTACTGTCCTTGCTCGTGGATCAAGCCGGCGCAGAGCTTCAGGTACAATGGTAATACCTTCATCTAAACTGCGCAGTGTCTCCTCCCTGGCAGCAGTGAATACTTCTGCCAAAAGCTTGACAAAATATTCCAGCCATGATGTCAGGTCGGCTGTTGAACGGCCTTCATAATAGTTGTGGTGTGGATGGACGACCAGAGCCTGGTAATAAGTTTCAAGGTAGCGGGCGTGGTGTTCTTCCAGTGAAAAGAAGCCGTTTAATCCATAACCGCCCCTGTGTAAGATAAACGTGGCCAGCAGACGGGCTGTCCTGCCGTTGCCGTCATAATAGGGATGGATGGTGACAAATTGGTAATGGACCAGTGCAGCGATCAGTGGAACAGGCACTCCATCTTTTGCAGCCGTATTGACCCAATCAACCAGAGCGGCCATGAGTCCGGGCACGTCTTTTGCTTCGGGTGGCATGTAGACAATGGCACTGGAGGCAGAATCCCGTATCACGTTCTGGCCATCCCGAAAGGGGCTGGGTCCGGCCCTCACCCCTTTCTCTACCAGTGCATGCAGGCGCTTGATAAGGTCTTCAGTAAGAGGCACCCCTTTAGCTGCCCATTCTTCCACGCGCAGCAGGGCGTTCCAGTAGTTGCGCACCTCACCCACATCCCGCTCCCGCCCGTGGAATTGTTTTCCCTCGATGACCTGCTCTGCCTCTTCCAGTGTGAGCCTATTGCCCTCTATCCGGGTGGAATAATGGGTGGATCGGATGCGGGCACGCCTGCGCAGTTCTTCCTGTACCGCCAGGGGGAGTGGTGTTTGTTCCACCACGGTCCGGTCAGCTTCGATCTGCATGAGGGCTGCGGCTGTGGCAGGGGTTATGGTGTAGGTAGGCTGCCAGTTTTTCATTATGTTGTTTCTCCTGTGGTTATGTCGAGGCTGGATACGTCTACTTCGCCTGAGATCAGTTTTGGGAGAAGCAGGTCGCGGGTGTGGCGGAGGTAGGAGTTTTTATGATCAATATTTTGGAGTAGAGCATCGTTATCAGAAATAATTTTTGCGAATTCACATTGGAGTGAATATGGGGGAAGTAAAATCTCCATTTCTCGCAAAATCATCGTATTGATATTTTGAATAGCAGCACCGTAAGCTGAATTGTAGAAAAATGCTTGTTTTGAGGAAAACAAGTAATATAGATAATCTTTTACAACGCCTTCAAAATCCATAAGATATAACCAACCGTCATGTATACACCCTTTCACACCCAATAGCTGTGTATATCCCAAAGTGCCGCTTGCTGCTATAATTAGTGAACCTTTTGGTAGTAATCTGCTAAACGATGCCCCATATTCATTTACTTTTTCCTTTGTTTTATATAAATACTTACCAGAATTTGTTGCATCCGCAATCTTTATCCAAGGTATCATTCCACCTTCAAAATATATTTGATCTATGATTGGTCGAGGTGATGAACCTCTACCAACTTTGGAGACATCACCCACTTTTACGACTTTCCACCCCTCCGGCACCATCCCCAATTCCGATTCCACCATCTTTACTTTATCATGCCCCGGAAACTTGAACTCAACAAACCACTCGCGGTAGAGTGCCTGCGCCATCTCTTCGAGAATCTGGATGCGCCGCGTGTTGTTTTCGATGAGGTCGTCGTAGGCGGAGAGGATGGCGGCGATTTTGCGTTGGATGAGGAGAGGGGGAAAAGGAATCTCAAAATTACGGATTAAATCTTGATTGAGGTTCTGCTGAGCTGCTCCGTAGGCTTTAGCAGCGAGTTTGTGTCTCGTACTGAGTAGCGTATAAAAGATAAATCTATAGTTAGCCAATGAATCATCTACAACGAGTCCACAAATTGCTTGATTGACTGTTGCTCTTTGTTTCAAAATAGCGAGTTGTCCAACATTAGCACCATACATTGCTACCAATATTGTGTTTTGAGGAAAATATTTGGCTGAGGAGTTTTTAAGGCCAATATCTGAAATATGTTCTTCTGTATCATAAATTGAAGTATCCAGTAACTCCTTCGATTTCACCCAAAGATGACCATTATTTGAATAATATTCTGGATGCTTACGCGAAGGGGTGCCGCCACTTGATATTAATGTGGCAATATTTTTTAAAGGTTGCTTCGACCAAGTGTTTATACTTGAACAACTCAAATTTCTCGCCCCTGCAGCTTTACTATATATTTAGGTGCCTGAAACGGTCCCTTCAAATTAATTAACCGCAGATGAACGCAGATGAACGCAGATATGCTCCCATGACGGATTTTAATACAGCCTATTGTTGAGGATGCAAAGAACGAAAAGTAAAGTATCAGTAAACTTTGTATTTTTT
>DATKXE010000432.1:0-2853 GCA_035529195.1 Anaerolineales bacterium | reverse complement strand
AATGTTACCTGCATCCATGATCGAAGTTAACCCGGGACCTAATTGCGAGCCGATATCAATCTCCTTTGCCCTGGTAATGCTTATTAAATCTTGTTTAGCGTCCATTAATTGGTCAGCCAGGTGAGTATCCTGAGTTGTGATCTGCAGTCGCTGAAGCTCGGTTCCTAACGACAGGCTGTTTTCGCTTTTAAAGCGTCTGACAGCAATGGCAATCTCTATTAATGTGCTCCCAATCTGCTCGGCGAATTCATCCTGCAGGTTTGGATTGGTTATTGGCCAGGCAGCGAGATGAATTGAATCCGACTCACCGGAATCTGGTCCTTCCGGATTTGCGAATAGTCCCTGGTAAATGGATTCCGTGATGTACGGAAAGAAAGGTGCGAAAAGTTTGCTGATCGTAAGCAGCAGGGTGTACAGTGTGAAACGGGCTGCCTGTGCATGTTCGTGATCGCCGGTATACAGTCTTTGTTTGCACATCTCCAGGTAGTTATCAGCAAATTCATTCCAAAAGAAATTTTCGATCTCACTCTTCGCAGCTGCATAGTCATAATTTTCAAGCAGCTGGCTCGCCCGGTGGACCAGGTGCTGCAGGCGAGAGAGGATCCAGCGGTCTGCTGGGGTAAAGCCTTTACTTTTCAATATGTCAGGATCTCTGGTTGTTCCCTTCGAGGGATGAAAATCTATTAAAAATCGCTCGCTAAAGCGGGCGACATTCCAGAGCTTGGTCACCAATTTGCTCCCCAGCTGTATTTTGCCCTCGCTTATGCGCGCGTCTTTTCCCAGCCCTGTGCTCGCTGCCCAATAGCGAACTGCATCAGCCGAATAGCGCTCGATCATTTCCAGTGGAGGCAGCGGTCCACCACCTCTGCTCTTGCTGATCTTCCCCATACCTTCACCCGCAATACCCCATCCAGAGATGGCGATATCTTCCCAGGGCTGCATATTATGGTGGAAGTGGGATTTGGCGATGGTGTAGAAAGCCCAGGTACGGATGATCTCATGGGCTTGAGGGCGCAGAGAGAAAGGAAATACCTGATCAAAAAGAGGCTGATTTGTTTCCTGATCCGCACACAACCAGCGCCCCACAATTTGAGGGGTCAAGGAAGAGGTTGCCCATGTCTCGAGGATATCCTGTTCAGGGATGAGATCGCTGCTCCCGCAATGGCAGGATTGGTTCGGAAGATCTACAGTCGGGTCAACTGGCAGCTGTTGTTCATCAGCCAATATCACCTCCCCGCAGGCCTGGCAGTACCAGAGCGGGAAGTGGATGCCGTAATAACGTTGGCGGGAGATGCACCAATCCCAGGCGAGGTTCTCTACCCAGGACAGGTAGCGGTTCTTCATATGCTTTGGATGCCAATCGATCTTATCTCCTGCTGCCAAGAACTCTTCCTTGTAATCCAGCACGCGGATGAACCACTGCTGGCTCATGAGAATTTCCACGGGAGTATCACAGCGCTCGTGAACCGGAATAACCTGGGAGGTAGGTTGTCGTTCCAGAAGGAATCCATTTTGATCTAAGCGGTTCTTGATTAATTGGCGAGCTTCACTCACTGGTAAGCCAGCAAATTCTCCGGCTGCCTGGGTAAGTTTGCCCTGGCGATCGATGGCTTCAATGTGGTCGAGCTGGTGGGTGTACCACCAATGCTTATCGATCGTGTCGCCAAAGGTGCAGCACATCACTGCTCCGGTACCCACTTCCGGGTTTACGGCTGGGTCCGCTTTTACGGTGACAAATTGTTCGAATAGCGGAACCTGGAAAATCTTTCCCTGGAAATCTAAGAAGCGCTCATCACCCGGATGCACAAAAATTGCTACACAGGCTGGCAGCAGCTCTGGGCGGGTGGTGGCGATAGGCAGCGGATCGCCGTTTGTTTGGCGGAACACCAGGGTGACCAGTTCGCTCTCCCGCTGCATGTCGTCTACATCCGCCTGGGCAATGGCTGTGCTGCACTCAGGACACCAGATGGTGGGCGCCTCCTGCCGGTATACCAGCCCTGCTTTGTAGAGATCGATAAACGACCTCTGAGAGGTGAGGCATGCGCAATGATCGATGGTGCGGTACGAATAGCGCCAGTCGATTGATAGACCGAGGCGCTGCCAGAGATCCTGGTAATCGTGTTCAACGCGCTCGCTTTCCTCCTGACATCTCTCAATAAAATGCTGGCGGTCAATTTGGGATGCCCTGATGCCCAGCTTTTTCTCAACCAGCCGTTCGGTTGGCAGACCATTATCGTCGAAACCCATCGGGTAGAAAACGTTTTCTCCTCGCATGCGGTGAAATCGAGCGAAGATATCGGTATGGGTGTAAGAATATGTGTGACCTAGATGTAAATTTCCAGAAACGGTCGGTGGTGGTGTATCGATCGAATATACCGGTCGTTCATCATTCGCTTTAAACTGGTTAACACCAGATTTCTCCCATAATGCTTGCAGTTTGGGTTCTGCCTCACCAGGTATGTATTTTTTAGGTATAGGCATCTTGACCTCCATTACCTCCAGGCTTGAATTGAGCGGATTCATACTCAAATGTCCCGGTAATTGAATCGTTAAATAAAAATACCCTTCATCCATGACGAGGACGAAAGGGCATACTTCCGCGGTACCACCTCTGTTCGCTGGATATTCTCGGCCAGCGCACTCGTTACCCCGACCAACATCGGGGCTTCGCTGTAACGGGCTTCCCGTGCCGGTCTACTCTCAGCGCGTGTTGTTTTGAAATTTTAGCTAACTGATTTCTTCGGCAGCTGCTCCGGGCGACATTCGGGGCGAGGCGACTGTGGGGGCTCTCAGCCTGCGGCCACACCTTCTCTGTCAGCGCCTTCTACACCTACTCCTCCCAGAGAGAGTTGT
>DATKXE010000431.1:0-6061 GCA_035529195.1 Anaerolineales bacterium | reverse complement strand
TTGAAAAAATCTTATATCTGCTCAGAGCAGGTTGAAGCAGAAAGATATATTAATCAGGGAATTCAAATACTACCTTGATGGCTTCTTCCCGTCTACGGTGATTGGTGACGGAAAGGGCTTGTTTATATTCCTCCAATTGGTACTTATGAGTCACCAACCATCCGATATCGACCCTTTCATTCTTCATCAGATCAATTGCTAAATCAAATGCCTTCCACTGCTGTTTTTGATACTCTTCCACATGATGGTAGAGATAAGCAGCTTTTACTTCTAAATCTTGCGTAAAGATCGGTGTCCAATCAAGGTTCTTAACTATTCCCGGCTCTCCAACGAAAATTACTCGTCCACCATTCCTGGTTAATCGCATCGCATCATCTAAAGTTGAATTGCTGCCAACACAATCAAAAACTCTATCCACCCCACCAATCACCATGGGTTTGCCCATTACAGGTCTTTTCAGAGCTGCTCCGGTCAAATCAACAATATCATTATAAAAACTGCTATCTCTCGTACTTCTAATAATTTGAGTTGCTCCGAGAGATTTCGCGGCGTCGGCTTGAAATCCATACCTAACCAATGCGATGATCTCAGCATTGGATCCCAGTGCGCGCAGAGCAGCGATCATGCACAATCCGATCGTCCCTGCTCCGATCACCAATACACGCTCGTTTTCCTTCGGGAAGTTTTGCAGAGCAGCATGTAATGCGATACTGAATGGTTCAATCATTAATCCATTTTCATCGCTGATAATATCTGGCACCCTGTAGAGCTGTTCTTCATGGGCGACAAAATTAGGAGCCCAGCTCCCTCCTGTATCATGACAAAGTCCAATGGATATTCCTGGAGAGATTTTCCCTTCAGTTATGCAAACACAGTGATTAATCTCACCTTTCGCACAGAAGGGGCATAACTCTTCAATCCCCCTCGGTTTACACCACAATGATGGTTCAACAACCACCCGATCGCCAACAGCCCATTTTTCTACATTAGAACCAATTTGGTCAATGCGACCAATATTCTCATGACCTAAGACGAAAGGGAATGTAACCAGCGGTGTAGAGTACGTGCTGGCAGTTAACTTTACTGCAGACATATCTGTCCCACAAATACCGCCTAATCGGGTTTTCACCACGACCCAATCCTCCCCGGGCAATTGCGGAGCAGGGATATCTTGATATTGTGTACAAGTTAATCCCGACCAGAAAAATTTTTGGGATACCTTCCCAAAAGCCAAACCCAGAACATAACGAGGAATTGTGAAATTAAACTGAATAGCCTTCATATTCTTGGATCAACTCCATTTTAAGATTATTCATTCCAATTCGATTACCCAAGTGTACCAATAATTTGCAGGTAATTCTTTCTCAGTGAACCGTCATACACTGATAAGTCAATGTTAATCAACCCCAAATTAACTCGATTTTCAAATGAAAAAGGATGTTTTGATTAAGTGAGATTAAAAGAAAAAACTTCCAAGGTCATTATCATGCTTGCCTTGGAAGTCATATTTTAGTATTTTAAAACACGCGGTAATTTCTTTGCCTGTTTCACCCAATCACCGATCTGATCTTCCGTTGGCAGCTTCCGAACCAATTTCTTCTTCTTATTGACATCAACAACGGACGCGTATAGATTTGCAGGATTGCGTTGCGCAAGCTCGACAACTGTATCTACGCCAGCTTCTTCCAGCAGGTCCGAGTATTCTTCGCCAACACCTTTAATTCGGAAAAGGTCAGCAAGATTGACCCATTCAAGAATCAAAGTTTTGGTTATTCCAGATTTTTCTGCAATATCTTTTCGCCCTTGAGGGGTCCGGCCTTTTTCTAAAAGTGCAGCTGTTGTGCTTATTCCGACCATTTTTAATTTCGTAGCGTATTTATTGCCAATTCCTTCAATTCTTATTAATGATGCCATATTCAACGCTCCTTTATAAATATCTAAAATTTTTTGTTTCACTTAAAAAATCCTGTATATTGGATTTTTTAGATAACAATAACATCACCGATTATTAATTGTGACGTTAAATTAACCAAATTATTCAACTACATTTGATTTAGATTGATCTGCTTGGTAATTGGTATCCTGATTTTCTACCAGGTCTTCATGGATAGCATGAGATTCCAAACCTAATTCATTAGCTCCTGATGATCTTGCCTGGAAGAGGATCAAGAACCAGGTGACTAAGATTACAATTGAGAGAAGAAGAAACCATTCCAAACTTGTTAAATCGATCATCTAAATCTCATGTACAGGTCCAGACTCAAGTAATGGGATCGGATAAATTACTTTCAATACGGCTTTGGCAGAAAATAAAATCATCAAATCGATTCTCCTTATGCGTTTGCAGCTTTGATATTGATTGCTAGGTGAATATTTTTCCACCACAAGCCGCCCTGTTTTCAATTAGACGCAATTGTATCATAATCATGAAAAATACTCTTGGCGAGAGCCTCAGAAAATCTCCCAAGTGAATAATAACAGAAGTGATCTAACCCGATATCTAAAAATTCAGTGATGAGCTTTGTGAATTGCTCTTACCAGATCGCAATCCAAATTTCAACCTGTCCGATCATTACTACAAAATTTTTATATAGGGCGAGACTTGTTACTTGATTCAGGTCCTTAAATCGATGAATATGGTTTGCTGATGTATAAATCATATACTGAATGTGTGGATTGAAATAATTAAAAAAATCACTATACTAAAGTTGGAATAAATCAGATGACAGAAATAATTCCTTTCATACCCGGAAAACCGATCAATGGTGACGGTCTTCTATCCCGGTTCCTGCCTCCAATTCCTGATGGCATTATCACCTCCTGGATAGAACACCACTTATCAAGAGGTTCCCTGGTATTCGATCCTTTTGGAGCCTCTCCTCAATTAGCTCTCGAAATTGCGCGAGCTGGCTGCAAAGTCTTAACCTGTGTGAATAATCCCATTGCCAGGTTTTTATTTTCTCTGGGAGCTAATCCACCACGTGAAGAAAATTACCGTGCAGCATTGGCTGAGCTAGCCAGAAGCAGGGTTGGTGAAGAGAGATTAGAAATCCACCTTAAAAATTTATACCAGACCACGTGTGTTCAATGCGGGCACCCGGTTATTGCAGATTCGTTTATTTGGGAGCGGGATGCAAGCGCTCCTCATTCAAAAATCTATGATTGTTTGCAGTGTGGAGATTCAGGTGAACATCCAGTAATACAATCAGATATTGATTTAGCCCAGAGCTTTTCTGCTTCTTCAATGCATCGCATGAGAATAATTGAGCGCATAACAAAACCAGGAGAAATTGAACGGAAGAACGTAGCGGATGCACTCTCAGTTTATCTGCCGCGCGCGATATACAGCCTGGTAACTCTGATCAACCGACTGGAAGCCTTGTTGGTATCTCCCCAAATATATGATCCGCACAATCCTTTCAGGCACAATTGTCTGATCAGTCTTGTATTAAGTGCGCTGGATCAAGGAAATAATCTCTGGTCACACCCCTCCGGAAGAGCTCGTCCAAAACAATTATCCTCATCTCCTAATTTTAGAGAAAACAATATCTGGTTCGTCCTGGAGAAGGCAGTTATTCAACTGGCAAACCCGCTCGAACCTGTTGAAATCTCCGTTTATCCAGATCTGCCGAAAGAAGAATCTGGTATTAGTGTGTTTGAAGGACCACTACGAAATCTCAGCGAGGAGATAAATTTTGAATCCTCTGGTACTCAATTGGATATTAGCGCGGTGATTTCGGCAATACCTCGACACAACCAGGCATACTGGACCTTATCGGCTTTATGGGCAGGGTGGATTTGGGGACGTGAAAATATTGGTGATTTTAAGTCTGTTCTCCGTCGTCGGCGTTATGATTGGTCTTGGCATTGTGCTGCACTTAATAATGCTTTTATTTCAATTGGGAAGATTCTCGATAAAAGAACTCCACTGTTTGCTTTAATAACTGAAGCTGAATCAAGTTTCATTCACTCAGCAGTAGTGGCTGCAGGACGGGCTAATTTTTCATTGAATGGTATTAATTTACGGGCGGACAAACAGCTTGCTCAGGTTCATTGGAGTTATGAACCAAAATCACAATATCAGATCACTGCGCCGGTTATCCTGGAAAACCAATTGGACGATTTGATTGTCACAAATGCGATTACTTATTTAGATCATCGTGGAGAGCCAGCACCTTATATTACTTTGCACACATCTGCTTTAATTACAACAGCTGAGAATATGGGTATCTCAAGGGAACAAAATACTTCTTCCTCAGATGAATATTCGCGAATTCAACATTTAATAGAAAATTGCCTCACATATAAACACGGTTTTGTAAGGCATGGAGGCAGCGAGAAATCGTTTGAGAACGCCAGTTTCTGGCACCAAGGTATTATTGAACCCATCGGTATGATCTCCGATCAGGTTGAATCCAAGATACATCAATTGATCTGTGAAGATGACCAAATTACTTATTTCAAATTAGATCAATCACTATGCAAGGCGTTTCCAGGCCTTATGACTCCTGATTCCGAGCTGATCAATATTTGCATTGAATCCTACTGTAAACAGGGTAATCTTGAGAGAGGTGAGATTGTCCTCCGTAATCAAGATCAACCAGAAAAACGCTCTCTAGAAATTTCTGCAACCTGTCTTGCACTCCATGACTTAGGTGCTCACCTCGGATTAATAACAAATGGTGAAAATCCAGTCATTTGGAAAACTTCAGAAGACAACGTTTCTCAAATTTTCCATGTCACCTCCTCAGCAGAGATTGGCGGGATTGTCTTTAATTCTCCACATCCAGCAAGTAAATCAATAATCGTCATACCCGGCGCACGCGCTAATTTACTGTTATATAAAATACGTAATAATTTTTATTTAGCACAGGTCATTGATCGAGGTTGGCGTTTCCTAAAATTTCGCCACTTGCGCCACCTTCTTGAATCCCCAACCCTTAATCATGAGAACCTTGATTACGAGTTGGCACTGGATCCAATGACTGAATCCCCGGCTCAAATGAGATTACTATAAATAAAAAACACACCTATACAGGATACTAAATTCGGTTATCCTGAACATTTCCATGGTTGTATTAGTTAAGTACTTGGACAAAAGATGTGGAGGAATAATGACAATTGAAACCCAATCACAGCCACACACCACAATTCAAAGAGCAGCTGGTCCAGGTTGTTTAATCCAGGCTCTGTGGTTCATATTTATCGGTTGGTGGCTGGGTGTTCTTTGCATAACCGCAGCCTGGTTATTGAATATCACCATAATTGGTTTACCCCTGGGTATGGCGATCCTTAATAACATCCCCCGCATACTCTCCCTTCAACCACCGAGACGAGAATTCCAGGTGTTTAAATCCAACGGGGAGACAATAATAACTGAGACGAATCTCCCTCAGCGCAGTTTCTTATTTAGGGCATTATTCTTTCTTTTTATTGGTTGGTGGTGGAGTGGGATCTGGCTGTTTATCGCTTACCTTCTTTGTATCACCGTGATCTTAATCCCGCTCAGCTTACAAATGTTTCGATTAACACCTTTCATGACAACCTTGAAGAGATATTGACTTAATTGCAGATTCACCTAATATAGATACAGGTATTTAGATCTGGCACAATCGATTTAGACCATCGAATTAATAAAGCGATTTTTGTTATGATAGCCGAGGCATGAGCTGAAGAAGGATTCCGTAACTCAATGTTGATTGCCGTGTTCTAAATGAGTGTTCCAGATCGATAAGCGAGATTATTCTAGAATTTAAGACAATGTTTTTGAGTATCTCGAAATTTCTTTAATCTTAAGGAGAATGCATAATGGATATTGGAAAATCTTTTTCTTACCCTTTTGAGGATGATGAATGGTTAACTAAATTATTCCTTGGGGCGATTGTTTCTGCTGTACCCATACTCAACTTTGCCTGGACAGGGTACACGGTTGACATCATGCGCAATGTCATCGATGGCGTATCAATGCCAATGCCGGCTTGGAGTGATTTCGGAGACAAATTCGTCAAAGGTTTTTTGGTTTGGGCGGCTGGTTTTATTTACACGTTGCCGGCTCTCATTA
>DATKXE010000430.1:0-3853 GCA_035529195.1 Anaerolineales bacterium | reverse complement strand
GACCGGGTTGGTAACGAAGGCACCCAATTGGCCAAAATCAACCAGGTCGCTGGGTTGAGGGCTGAATCCCAAGATTCCTGCTGCATTCATCACAGGTGGAGAGAGCAGCAGATCGTATTTCGGCTTTGAAAAATCGAACGGCAGTTGATCCATTTAGGAAACTCTTCTATTTAATAACCAGTCAACAGGCCAGGCTGCCAGCATGATTTCATCATCCGGGTATGCGAGGAAAGCCACAACTTTCACCAGCTCATACCCTTCAATACTCCTGTAAGATCAAACACCGGTCCATCCTCGCAGATCAGCTTCCAGGAACGCTTGACTCTCAAGGCACAGACGCCGCATTTTCCCAGGCCACAGCAGGGCATACTGGTATGAACCAGGATTTCACCGCGCAAACCTGACAGCCCGTGTTGGGATTTGTTAAAAATCGCGGCTAACCTCTCTAAACTCTCTAATGGTGCATCTACCGCAAAAAAATCAGCCCAGGTTAGAGATTCCAGCAAATCCTGTATTGGGTAAGCTTCCAGGTCAGGGGGCAGGTCAGATGACTGTGCATCGCTGAACAAAGTGATGCTGGCATGAGCGGATTTCAAAGTGCTCACCAGGGGCAGCAGGCGGGAGTTTGTATTCCCCAGCGCAATTAATGCCAGACGCTGCACATCAGCTGGCAGGTGAAAACCATGTCCCAATGGTCCAAATAATGTGAGTTCTGTCCCTGGTTGCCAGGAAGTCGGGTAGGGATTTGTCGCTAGAAAACCCTGTTTCCAGATGCCTGCCAGGAAAAGCGGAGTCGCCTGGATCGAACCATCCTCAGCTGCCAGCAGATACTGTCCGGGTGCTGGGATGACCTCTTTTGGACACGCGATCAAGACCTGCTCTTCCCCAGATAACAACTGCAGCTCAGCCACATGTCCAGTGATCCTGTCCATAGCTGCATAGTATCACGATTCAAACCGCCGGGCAACGTTCTTAACACGAATTTCAATGATTGTGATCTATCGCTTGAATGCAACAATAATTAATCCAGGTTTTCCATTCGAGTCGAAAACGACGAACAACAGGCCGAGAGATTTTGTCAAGTTAATTTGCTTTCCAGTCACCCTTCCCCTTAAAAGGGAATATGCTAATCCCGCACATCGTGAGGAAGGGCCGGGGATAGGGTTTCACCTGAGCTGCGGTCAGAGGTTTAGCTTGTGGGTTTCGAGTATAATCCCCCTACTTATGATTAAAAATACCCAGGAGGTATTCAAATGAATTTTGCCAGTGTGCTCCAAGGATTTGTCGCTATTCTGTGGATTGCGGTGATCGGTTTGTTGGTCCTGACTGTCGTGCGCGCCTCGCGCGGCTATAAAGTCAGGACTCTTTCGATTTCCGTCCTGGTCGTCAGCATCTTGGCTGTGGCTTTGACCACCGTCAGCGCCGGTCTGGTTTTCATCCAGCCTGAAGAGCGGGGAGTCGTCATTTCCGCCATCGCCGATGAAGGTTACCGCCAGGAACCACTCGAACCAGGTCTAAAGTGGATTATCCCCTATTTTGAATCCGTGATACGCTACCCAATTTCCCAACAGACATACACCATGTCGATCATGCCCGGCGAAGGCCAGGTTCAAGGCGATGATTCAGTCGCTGCCCGGACTTCGGATGGTCAGGAAATAATTTTGGACGCTTCGGTGATCTATACCATCGATCCGGCTGAGGTGACAAATGTGCATATCGCTTGGCAGAACCGCTATACACAAGAGCTGGTGCGGCCTCTCTCACGGGGTGTGATCCGCGATGCGGTATCCCAATTCCAGGTTGAAGAGGTGGTCAGCAGCAAGCGTTTTGAGCTGCAGAAATTTATCACCGAAAATTTGGCGGCTAAGTTAGCTGCTAATGGTATTGAGTTGACAGATTTTGTGCTGCGCAATGTCCAATTCTCCCCAGAATATGCCGCTTCGGTTGAGCAGAAACAAATCGCCGAACAGCTAGCCCAGCAGGCTGCCTTTGTCGTCGATCAAAGATTTCAAGAAGCTGAACAAGCCCGGCAGGTTGCCGAAGGCCAGGCAGATGCAGCTGTCATCCGCTCGAAGGGTAGTGCAGAAGCACGCTTGATCGAAGCCGACGCTGAATCTAGAGCCCTGCTCCTGGTTGCAGCCGCATTGAAGGACAATGCCGCGCTGCTCACCTACACCTACATCACCAAGATCGCTCCCGGTGTCCAGGTGATGCTCCTCCCCAGTGACAACCAGTTCCTGTTCCCGCTCCCAACTTTGGAACCGGGTTCTAATTTATTACCTCAGTTCCCAACCCCCGAACCCACCCCTGTACCCACCCCCGCTCCTACTCCGGAGGCTTCTCCCTAAATAATGTCCGAAAATCCACCCTCGGGACGCCAGATCCGCTTGACCAGCCTCTCCAGCTGTGCCGGTTGAGCGTCGAAGCTCAATGCAGAAACGCTGGCGCAGGTCCTGCGCCCCCTAGAAGGCATCTTCCAACCCGCTGATTATCCCGACCTGCTCGTCGGGCTCGGAGAAGCGGATGACGCGGCTGTCTGGCGCCTGGATGACGATCGCGCCCTGGTGGTGACCACCGATTTCTTCACCCCGGTGGTCGACGACCCTTACGATTACGGCGCTATTGCGGCTGCTAACAGCTTATCTGATATCTACGCCATGGGTGGTAAACCATTTATGGCCCTCAATATCGCCGCTTTACCTCCCGATTTGCCAGTGGATATCTCCGCCGAGATTTTACGCGGCGGAGCAGAAAAAGCACTTGAGGCCGGGGTGGTCATCGCTGGTGGGCACACCATTCAGGATAAAGAGCCCAAGTATGGTCTGATCGCCATCGGATTTCTTAACCCCGCAAACATGATCACCAAAAAAGGTGCCAGAGTCGGTGATAAGCTCGTATTAAGTAAACCACTGGGCTTTGGCACCACAACCACCGCCCTCAAGAATGGTAAGGCTGATCCCAAAGATTTAGCTGCAGTGGTGGATTGGATGAAGCGCCTCAACAGAACAGCTGCCGAACTGGCGTTGGAGTTCGCAGTGCATGCTGGCACCGATATCACTGGTTTCAGCCTCCTGGGTCATGGCTACGAATTGGCGCAGGCATCTGGAGTTGGATTGCGTTTCCGATTTGGGGATATCCCCATCCTCAGCGGTGCTCGGAAATACGCTCAGGAGTGGATCTTCCCTGGTGGATCGCTCGACAACCGGGCATTTTTTGGATCCCACGTCAGTTTTGCCTCCCAGATCGATGAGCCCTCCCAAATGCTGCTGTTTGATGCCCAGACCAGCGGTGGGCTTTTATTATCCGTCTCTCCCGAAAAGGTGCAACCCCTAATGGCAAGGGCCAAGGAAGTAGAGCAGGCTTTATGGGAAGTTGGCGAAGTTGTCCCAGGAGAGACTATCGAAGTCATTATTTGAACAAATAGCATGGTGGGAAACGGGCACAATAGAGTTACTTTTTATTCTGATTTTTTTCGTTTACCTGGCGATCCCACTTTTCACGCTGGTAGTTGTGGTTCAAATCAACAATCACCTTAAAATAATCGAACAAAATTTCAATTTCCTGAAGAAGTTCGAATAGCCAGTTAGCAACTCATCTCATCACAATCACCCATAACAGACTATGTCCCCAACCAACCAAGAAGAACCTACATTTTATTCTCGTCGATCTGCAGTCATGGGAACCCGGGGTATGGTTGCGGCTTCCCAACCCATGGCGGTTGCTGCCGGCTTGGAAATTCTCAGCCAGGGCGGCAACGCCGCGGATGCCGCAGTAGCCGCTGCCGCTGCGCTGAACGTCACCGAACCCACCTCAACCGGTATTGGTGGTGACTGTTTCGCCCTCTATTTCAACG
>DATKXE010000429.1:0-7739 GCA_035529195.1 Anaerolineales bacterium | reverse complement strand
GTAATTACCAGAGTCTTGGTCTGATTATCAACAGACAATATATTGAGGGTCGAGGATACCTTGCCACTGCGTTCAGTATAGAGTGAATCTGAAGCTGCTCTCGCAGCGGCACCATCCCGGACACCCTCGGCTAACAAAGTAATCACTTTGCGAACGACCAGAGTGGAAATCCATTTTGCCCCCTGGCCAGAGGATTGCCCATCTGCCAGCACGACGGATAACCCACCCTTGGGACGTTCTACTACTTCAACAGTATCACCACTCTCAGAAGTGGCATATTTTCTAATTTTAGCGATGCCAACACATAATTCCATAGCTTTAATTGTACACGATGTCCAGAAGAATTACCTGCCAATCGAGGCATCTTTAATAGCTCTTATTAAGAATATTTTGCTGGATGATAGCTCTATAAGATTACATCTCACTCTAAATCCAGTCTCTTTTAATCCATCAATTAGATCTGCAAATCTTTCTTCCAGATTATCAATATCCAAATCGAGGGCTTGACCTGTGGTACTAAAAACCCAGGCTGCGAACTTGTCGAGGAGGTTTTCACCGGTAATCCAGGCTGCAGGCATGATGATCAGCTCGCCTGTATCTTCCAGAACTCGCCATGCCTGACCAAGGGTCTCGAGATCATTAATGTATTCACTAGGAAATGTCGTAACAATTCTTGGAAATGACTGATCTCGATAAGGTAAATTTTGGGTTTTCCCAAGCACCAAATTTTTTATGCGCTTGTGATTGATTAATCTCTGACCTGCCAATCTCACCATTTGTGAGCTCGCATCCAATCCAAAAATAGAACCACATTCGGGCGATTGTGCGACCTGTAGATGACCTGGTCCACAACCTAATTCTAGAACTTTTGAATTTCCCAGGTATGGTAATACGGCATAAATCCAGGATTTCCACCGCCCGATGGAAACTAAATCTGCAACCCAATCATATGCCCATGCGAACTGGTGATAAAGCAATTTGAAGAAGACTCGCAAAGTGCTGCTTATGAAGCGTTTTACCAGACCAGGCTGAGCCAATGAAGCCATTGATTTGAAGGTTAATTGTTAGGCATCAAGATGGGAAGGGATTGGGGAATAACTCGATATTCCAAGTCATGGATATTTTCTGAAAATATCACCCCATCAGCATGGGCAGGAGTAGGCTGGACAGAGCGCACCTTTAGCCAAGGTGAGGATATCTCATGGATTGAGGGGTGTTCAACATAGCTGCCTTCATCCGGTTTCATTGTACGCGGCAAAAGGGACAATATTTTCCGGCGGGTGGGCATATAGCCGTGAACAAAGGTGAGCAAACCATCAAAAGGATCTGCGTGAGGAGTCATGAAGAAGATTCCACCTGTTCGGGGTGAATTGCCGACTGTCACTAATGTAACTGGTCCCGAATAATGACCTCCATCCCATTCAAGGTCCATGTCCCACTGCGGTTTGTCAATAACCCCCAACAAAGTTGCGGTCAGATAACGGAAGCTGCCTTTTAAGCGCGTAATTCGCTGTTGAATGAGGGTGATGTAAGGTTCAAGCCCAATGGCTGCGTTGTTATCGAAGTAGCGATCGTTGACTTTACATAAATCCATCATCCGAAATTGACCATCAGCGATGACCCGGGCAGCTGAAGATAAATCTTTGGGGAGTTTGAGGTTGTCGACCAAATCGTTTGCTGATCCCAAAGGTAGAACGCCGAAAATGATGGAGCCATCATTATTATTGGCCGCAGCAATGCCGTTGACCACTTCGTTATAAGTTCCATCCCCACCCGCAGCAATTACAGGATTGAATCCATGCTCCACAGCTTGCTGAGCTAAGTCAATTGCGTGTCCGGGTCCATCTGTCACCTCAAGATCAAAATCAACTCCAACCTCACGAAGGGATGCTTCTAGTTCTTCTTTTCGAGCCTGCCCCTGCCAGCGACCGGCATATGGGTTAAGAATAACTTTCGCAGTCATTGCACATCTCCAAGGACACTCGCTATATTACGCCATTTTCGTCGCCAGTTGACCACATCCTGCGTGAATATCTATCCCCCTGCGAACCCGGATTGTGCATGGGATCCCATGTTGTTCCAAATGCGATTGAAATTGTTGGGCCTGCAGGTTTGAAGTGGCACTTCCATTGTATCCATCAGTTGGATTCAAGGGAATAATGTTCACATGGCAGAGCATACCTTTAATTAAACCAATGAGCTGATTCGCTTGCTCCAATGAATCGTTTACACCATCAATAAGAGCCCATTCGAATGTGATCCTGCGATGAGTGATATCCACATACTGCTGACAAGCATCGAAAAGGTCACGTAATGGGTATTTTATATTAATTGGTAAGATAGAACTTCGCAAATTATCATCTGCAGCATGCAGCGAAACCGCAAGATTTATCTGCCGTTTTTCGTTAGCGAAACGGAGTATCTGCGGAATTAATCCCACAGTCGATATAGTGAAACGCCTAGCTCCTAAATTCATCCCCGCGGGGTGATTCAGGCGATCAATGGCCGCCAGTGTTTGAACATAATTATGGAAAGGTTCACCCATTCCCATCACGACAACATTGGTTAACCCTTCACTGTTCTGTTTTAGAGAACGTTTAAATACCAGAACCTGTTCGACTATCTCACCGCTGGAAAGGTTGCGGTTTAGACCCATTTGACCGGTAGCACAAAATACACAACCTAATGCACATCCCGATTGGCTTGAGATACACAGTGTGCGGCGATTCTGATAGCGCATCAGAACAGTTTCAATGGCCTTTTCATCCCCCAATCGGAAAAGTGTCTTGGTCGTCTGTTCATCATTCGAAGATAAAGTTATCTCCGAATGCAGATTCTCCATAGAAAAGGTATTCTTTAATTTTGTTCGCAGCGGTTTGGGGATGTTCGGAATTTGCTCAAGATCGATTATCAGTCGTTTATATACTGCATCCCACACTTGAGATGCACGGTAGCGTGGTTCTCCCCAACTCTCCAATAGATGTTCGAGTTCAACCAGGTCAATATCATAGAAATTCATTATCTCTAAAGTCATGCCAGGTCATCAATCAAACGGGTCAAATTTTGAGCGATATAAGTCGGTTGAAAATCAAATGAGTCAGCTGTGGTCCTGGTTGATACGCCGGTCAAGACAAGCGCGGTTTGACATCCGGCTTGAATCCCCGCGGCAATATCGGTAGGCATTTGATCGCCAACTGCCAAAGCATTGATAGGATCGATATCTAAACTGGATAAAGCGATTTTGTACATCATCGGTGAAGGTTTGCCCATAATTTCAGGCGACTGGCCCGTTGCAGCTGTTAATGCAGCAAGGATTGCTCCCGTTCCAGGTATATATCCCTCTGGCGTGGGTAAGGACGGGTCGGAATTGGTACCCAGAAAAGGAACACCCGAACGGATGAAATTTGAGGCTTGCGCAAGTTTCTGGTAATCAAGTTCACGATCCAGGCTGGCTATTACAGCCAGGGGTTGATCAAGAGAGTGTTTGAATCCATGTTCCTCCAGAGTAGCGAACAAGCCTTCCTCACCCAAGATGTATACCTGACCTCCAGAGGGATATCTTTCTTGAAGATATATTGCGGTGGTAAGGCCTGAGTTGATAATTTGATGCGATTTTGCCTTGACCCCAAAAGAAGCTAATTTCTGTACGTATTGATCGATAGAACGTGTAGCATTATTGGTCGCGAAAACGGTTTTCCACCCTTGCTGCTCAATTTTTCTGAATATCGCAGGTAAATCTCCAATCGGCTCGGTGTCTCGCCATAAAACACCATCCATATCGAGGATTAAAGCTTCTATTGGTGGATTATTTTTCATCGGCATACCTTGAACATATATAATCAAAAAAAGGCCGGATGGTAAAAGGCACCATCCGGCTTTGATTCTACTCGAATATTAATAGAAAATTATTTTTCTTCTTCATCTTCCTTGGATTGAGGTTGCAAAACTTCATCAACCAAACCATATTCAACTGCAGCATCAGCATCCATCCAAAAGTCCCTCTCCGTATCCCGTTCAATCACATCTTCTGGCTGGCCGGTATGCTTCATTAGAATTTTATTTAATTTCGTCCGCAAGCGCAGGAATTCCTTGGCTTGAATTTCAATATCTGTCACCTGTCCTTGTGCGCCACCAAGTGGCTGGTGCAGGTGAATGGTTGCATGGGGTAATGCATATCGCTGACCCTTTGCGCCAGCTGCGAGCAATACAGTTCCAAATGAGGCTGTTACACCAACAGCAACAGTACTGATGGGGTTGGAAATCATCTGCATGGCGTCATAAACCGCTAAACCAGCATAAACCTGGCCACCGGGAGAATTAATATACATATTAATGGGAGCCTCGCGGTCCTCTTGATTTAAGAACAGCAGTTGAGCGACGGTTACGTTCGCAACCTGATCATTTATTGGTGTTCCCAGGAAAATTAAACGATTGCGCAGCAGCAATGAATAAATATCAAAAGCTCGCTCCCCACGTCCTGTGGTTTCAATTACCATTGGGATCAAAGAATTGATCTCGGAAATGTCCATTAGTTTTTCCTTCCTTCAAGTAAATTAATATCTGAGATTTGAACGATCAATGCTGAGGGATCAGCCACCCAATTTTAACGGTGTCCAGGGGTGATTTTTATAAGAATCTTGATAGAAATTTACCATCTTCCCAAGCACCGGCTTCCTGGCAGCAATCAAGATTGATTATCCGTCAGTATCTTTTTCACCTTCGGTTTCCGGTGACTCATCTTCGGTCACATCGGGTTCACTGTCAATGGATTCAATATCTTCAGATTCACTTTCCTCTTCAACCTCTGAGGAGATTGTTTCATCTCCAGCAGCCTGTGCTTCATCTGACGGCTCTTCGGAAGTATCCTGGGGCTCTGGTGCATCACTTTCTTGCTCCACTTCAGCCTCCGCTTCACCATTGGCAACGGACCGCAAATATTCAATTGTGCGGTTTATGCGTAATTCAGCATAGATATTTCCCGTAAGATTCATGATCGCATTAGGTTCGTCGAATTGTTTGCGGTCGGATTCCGACATGAAGCGAGTGATCGAAGCCAAAGTCCTCGTAGTTTCCTCTTGAAGCTCTGACTCGCTGATATCGATTTCTTCTTTCTGGGCAATTTCTAGCAATACCAGAGATCGTTTAACGCGGGAATCGGCAACTGGTTCAGCCTCATCACGTAGACCTTGCGCATCCATCTCACGCGTCTTCAGATAAATATCCATATCAAGCCCTTGATTGCCTAAACGGCTTTCAAGCTGCTGAATGATATTAGTTATCTCATTTTCCTTCATCTGAGGGGGATACTTTATGGTAGATCCTTCAACGATCTGACCGATAACCTGATCATCATACACGGAGTTATATGCCTCCAGCCCTCTTTGTTCGAGACTTTCGCGAATATCCTTCTGCAGCGCGTCCAGATCCTCGTATTCCCCAAGCGATTGAGCAAATTCATCGTTTAATTCTGGCAGCACCCGGGATTTAACGTCCTCAATATGGATGGAAAATTCAGCGTTTACATCCCGCAGATTTTCAAATGGAGAGTCTTCTGGGAAGGTATAGACGAGGGTTTTGTCATCTCCAGTTGACATGCCGACCAGTTCCCTTGAAAAACCACTAAAGGGCCATTCGTTGCCGGTATCATCTTGATCGTCAGCAATAATCACTGATGTCGATCGCTCTTCTATCAGATCAGCCTCAGAACTATCTTCATTATCCTCATCTTCTTCGAAGCGTTTTGCGGATAGCCGTAAAGATAAACGATCTCCAACTCCTGCCTCACGGTCAACAGTCTCTTCAATAGCTTGGCGTTGGCGGAAATCCAGCTCAACAGCTTCTACATCTTGATCGGTAACTTCTGGCGGTTCGTAAGGTAGCCGAATCGATTGGTAATCACCGATCTCGACTTCCGCCATCAGCGGAATCACAAACTCCAGGGTCATGGGATCAAGACTTACGACATTTTCAAGATTTCCCGGGCCGTACGGCTCGATCTCCGTCTCTTCAATCACCTTGGGATAAATATCATTGACCAAGATTTCAAGGCTTTCTTCCAATAGTGCTTCATCACCGATCTGCCGCCGAATCACCTGGTAGGGTGCTTTTCCGGGGCGAAAGCCCGGAACTTTTATGCGCCGGGCGATCTTCTTGGCTGCTTTCCTCTTTGAAGCTTCCAACTGATCGGCATCAACCTCAACAGTTATCTTTATTTGTTGATCTTCCAAAAATTCAGTTTCAATGTTCAATTTCTACTCCCTGAGCAACTTAAATAACCCGGTGATTATAACACTTCCGAAGGTATCAGCATCCCAGGTTGGGTGATACAAGTTGTGTTTGATAAGCAAATGGATGAATGGATGAGAAGGAGTGGGGAAGGAGGGAGTCGAACCCTCACGCCTTGCGGCACGTGATCCTAAGTCACGCCTGTCTGCCAATTCCAGCACTTCCCCTGTCAGCGCAGAGAGATTATAAGCCGATGATCAACGAACGTCAACATTTGGATATAATGATATTGAGCTGATTGCAGGTAGTAAATTATCAAGATAATTGGAGGCGATTTTGAGCCGGATAATAAAATTAGATGGAGTCGGAAAACAGAGGAAGAGATTGACTCGCGAAGTCGTTTTAGCGATAAGAGAATTAATGCAGCAAAGTGAAGTTACTGACGAAACGCGGGATTTAGCAGCTTTTATCGCCTCGAATCTTGAGGCAATTCACGACACAATTGAATTAACCGTATCCCCCTGGGAAAAACGTGATTATTGGGTAAAAGCGGATAGGTTTAGAATGGAATGGGCCTGGAGCGGTAGATTGGCTGAAGAAATGCGAGAGGCAGTTCTGCAGGATAATTGGCAGCAAGTCGCTGTATTATCTGCTAAAGCAGCTGAAAAATTAAAAAATGTGCAGGTTCCTATACGACATCGCATGGGAGAACCATGGCATGGTTCTTGGCAAGTATTAAGCCTATCTCAAGAAAGCTGATCTTTTTCCCCATATCCACCACCCCCAGGCGATCTGATCACCAATCGATCTCCAGCATCGAGAGTCACTGTCCCCTTTCCAGGAAGCGGATGTTCCACACCAGATTTGTAGACCAAATTTTCACCAGGCGCACCAGGTTGACCACCGGACAGCCCATAGGGGAGCGTAGAGCGCCGTTCTGTTAGCAGTGTCACCTGGCTCTCTACCAAGAGTTCAATTTCTCTAATAATGCCATCGCCACCACAGAATTTTCCCATACCTCCTGACCCAGCGCGGATCTCATATCGCACTACCCGCAGAGGGTAAGCATATTCGAGTGCTTCAACGGGAGTGTTTAAGGTATTGGTCATGTGTGAATGCACCGCCGAAGATCCATTCTCATTTCGACCCGCACCCGTGCCCCCTCCAATAGTCTCGTAGTAGGTAAACGAATTGTTATATCTTGGATCCCAACCACCAATGATCACGTTATTCATCGGACCCTGGCTTGCTGCTGGAATCTTATCCGGGCAAGCTTTCGCCAATGCCCCGAGCAGGACATCCACAATCCTTTGAGAAGTCTCCACATTACCACCAGCAACCGGAGCCGGGGAGACTGCATTTACAACTGTCCCTGGAGGCGCAATTACCTCGATCGGGACTAAACAGCCAGAATTATTGGGTACATCGAGGTTTAATAGACATCGAAATACATAATATACCGCCGATAAGGTGATCGCATATACCGCGTTTATGCTCCCTTTTTGCTGAGCAGC
>DATKXE010000428.1:0-5178 GCA_035529195.1 Anaerolineales bacterium | reverse complement strand
GTCAATATTAAGCCAACCAGGAATTCAGAAACAGAATGACAACAGCGGGATGATCTCGACAGAAACTAATCAATGTTACTCATAGCAATGAGATGAAATAGAGCTCGGGATCAGTGGTTGCTCATTCGTGTTGAGCATGGTTTATTCAATTTGTGCGAAAGGAACTATCTGCTGAGACCCCGTTCGATTCTCAACAACCAGGGGATCGAATTCGAATTCATCAAGCAACAGAAAGCTGGGGCAGAAATCCTGATACCGGACTCGAACCGCCTTCCCCATGATTTTGATGCCCATGTCTGATTTTTAGCACGACCGAAGGTGATTATTCTCCTCGCAATTGCGGTGCAGCTGCATAAAATCGATTAATATATATGAATTCTCAATGTCCCCTGCTCTGCTCAATATATAGGAGTACTCCAATGAAAATCCATCTCGTCGACGGCACATACGAGCTCTTTCGCAGTTTCTATGGACCACCACCGAGAAAGTCACCCGACGGCCGCGAAGTCGGCGCTACAATTGGTCTGTTGAGGAGTATGCTGGCGCTGATATCTGAACCGGGGGCTACCCACATTGCATGCGCATTCGATCACGTCATCGAATCCTTCCGCAACGACCTGTTCCCGGGATACAAGACCGGGGAAGGCATTAACCCAGATTTGCACGCTCAATTCTCGCTGGCCGAGGAGGCTGTTAATGCGCTCGGGATTGTTGTCTGGCCGATGGTGGAGTTCGAGGCTGATGATGCGATCGCCACGGCCGCGGTGCGCTACAAGGATGAATCCAGCGTTGATCAGGTTGTCATTTGCTCCCCTGATAAAGACCTGGCCCAACTGGTCTCGGGGAAGCACATCGTTTGTTGGGATCGACGAAGGGATATCATCTATGACGAGGCTGCGGTAGTAGACAAATACGGCGTAGCTCCAGCCTCTATCCCGGACTGGCTGGCATTGGTGGGAGACTCAGCGGACGGGATACCGGGAATCCCGGCCTGGGGTGCTAAGGCGGCCTCTGCATTGTTATCCAAGTACCAGCACATCGAAAATATCCCCGAAGATATTTCACAATGGGACATGTCTGCAGGTCGCGCCTGCAGACTGGCCGAGAATCTCGCCACCCACAGGGAGCAGGCAAACTTATACCGCCAACTGGCAACGCTGCGCACGGACGTACTCCTTGTTGAAGGCGTGAACGATCTGGAGTGGCATGGCGCGCACGAAGCGCTCAGAAAGCTATGTGCGGATCTGGGGGCCAGTGACCTTCCAGATCGTGTACCCCGCTGGATCCCGGAATCGTAACATTCGCATTACAGGTGTACAAGCAGATCGATGCTGCAGCCCATTCCGATAATTCTCCATACCGCCTGACCCAAATTTTCGCACTTGCTTGCCTGGGGGGTACTTTTGTACTAAAATCATTTTGGTCTTTTGGATAACCCCGCAAAGCAGAGCAAAATATCCCCATGGCTCAAAACGATCTGATCAAAGAAATCGTCTTCATAGCTGATGAGCAGTATGAAGCACCAATCGTATCCTGGGGGATTGCGCTGGCTTATCTGCTCGCCCTGGTTGTGGCGGAGGTACTGACCTCTTTTGCTGCCCCGTTTGTGGGGATGATCTTATACGGGCTGATCCTGATCGCATTACTGCTGCAATCTTCGATAGGCGTCCAGAAGTGGATGCATCATTTTCTGGTGATCCTGGCGATTGTGCCGCTCATGCGCTTGCTTGCCCTGACCATCCCGCTGGCAAGCTTCGATCGGATTTTCTGGTACCTGATGATCGGGGTCCTGCTGAGCATTGCGGTTTTTATCACCGCTCGCCTGACTGGTTTAAATGGCAGCACCATAGGGCTGCGTATTACGAAAGAGGAACTGCCCGTACAGCTGCTGATCGGCCTCAGCGGACTGGGGATCGGATTCATCGAATACCTGATTCTGCGACCCGATCCGTATATCTCCCAATTTAGCTGGGGCCTGTTCCTGCTCTCGGCGCTGATCCTGGTGATCTTTAGCGGGCTGCTGGCGGAGATCATCTTTCGCGGCTTGCTGCAGACCTCTGCAACCCAGGTCCTGGGACGCCTGGGGATAATCTATGTAGCTTTCGTGTTCGCACTGCTGAGCCTGGGCTACCGGTCGCTGCTGGATATGCTGTTTGTTTTCCTGGTCGGCCTGGCCTTTGGGCTGATCACAGCACGTACCCGCTCTCTGGTGGGAGTATCTTTATCCCATGGCCTGGCAAATGTAAGCCTCTTTCTCATATTCCCCTTTTTGGTGGCCGGGACGGCTGCCAAGGTAGATCCACCGCTAGCAATTGCTGCTCCACTGATCAGCACGCCAACCCGGGCTGTTCAGGTTTCCTCGACACCAATCTACGAACTCCTGGTGACTCCACCCCTGGTGCTCATCCCGGTTACAGGTCCTACAGCTACTTCTACCTCTAATCCCCCCACTGAACAGCCATTCCCTTGCGGTTCGCATCCCAATTGGGTGGTCTATATCCTACAGGCAGAGGATACGCTGGAATCCATAAGCGCAATCTATGGAATCAGCCTGGAGGATCTAAATTCGGCAAATTGCTTTGAAGATACCCATCAGATCTATGCTGGTCAGGGTATTTTTGTGCCTTACGATCTACTGACCAGCCCCACTTCACCTGCAAGCGCGGTAGTTGCACCCCTGTATACTCCCACGGCGACCCCCACCAAAAAACCCGCTCGCAAACCATCCATGATCCCCACCAGTGGTCCTGTGCAAGAAGTCACACCAATCCCATCTCTACCAACTGTGACACTCATACCACCATCCGCTACTCAGCAGGACATACCTACCCAGGCTCCCACTCAGGGACCGCCACCACCACCACCGCCGTCAGCAACCCCAGGGGGTTGATCACCTGGCTCAAAGGGGGATCCGTTTCTTATTTCTACGAATTTTGAATTATGGAGTGGAAGGAATGCCAGCCTGCTGGTTCAGTGCGGTTATTTACTGCTGATTAAAACCTACCCTTAAGAAAAGGGATCAGCCTGCAATGGACAGATCCTTTTTTGGTTTAATAATCTTTTACCGCACCCTTGATGATGAGGACCAGGAGAGAGGCACATAAAGGTTGTTCTTGAGTGCTCTGCTGAACCTCTGCAGTTCAGCAAAGGGTGATCGGGGCTGACTATTAATAAATTTCAATTCTTACAGGTGTTCAGGTTGGATATCTTTGAAATGCCGGGAGTGAATAAATTTGACAGCTCGGGAAGCTATTGTGTGCGTTGATAAATCTGGGCGGTCTCATCCTGGTGAATTAACTGCCAATCTCCGGATTGGGCGGCTTTCTCTGCCAGCGCTCCTTGAGCCTGAGGATTTAAGATCAAGGTGCGCACCTGGTATTGGGCTAATTTACCCTCCCAACCCGGTGCTGTCTGGGAGATGACCTGGTAGTCATCCCAGATATCCTGCGGGAATAATTCAATACGTGGATCGGCGAAGACCTGGTATTTTGGCTGTGCGGCCCAGATCATATAGCTGCCGAAAGCCATGTCATTAAAAACACGGCCCTCCGGCTGTTCATCCATCAGGAATTTAACTGCCTCCGTTGGTGTGTCCCGGGTGATCAGGCTGCGGTAATCCCCCCGTACAGGTATCCCGCTGCGAAACCAGGGTAGCGATAGTAAAGCCAGCACAAGCAGCAGGTTGAGCAAACCGAAATTGACCAGGCTTGTGAGTCGACTCGGTTCGGGACGTTCACGTCGCTGGGGAAGATTGTCTCCAATGGAGGATAAATGAACCGCCAGGATGGGTGCCATCACCAGGCCAAACCAGACCACATCCCTGGTCGTCCACAGGCCAAGAGCAGTAAAGGCGACAAAGGTAGCTAATTGGTAGAAAGAAACCCGGCGCGGGGAGATGACCAGAACAACAATGCAGAACAAGATGCCGGCAAAGAAGAATGGTCCAATCGGGGAAGTAATGTTCGGCGGCAGCCATTCCGGTACCGTATTCTGAACGGTTGGATTTGATCCCATCGAAATGATGTACCTGATAATACCGACTCCGCGAGGGTTCAAGAAGCAGATGGTAGTCGCCACCAGCAGCACGACACCTGATGTTATAAATGTTCTTTGTGATTTGCGCTCCCCCCTCCATCTGGCGAGATAAGTTTGCCAGAATTTATCCCCGAGCCAAATTCCCACCAGCAGGAGTCCAATGGGGAAGCTGCCGTGGCTGTTGACCCACACCAACATACCGACGGGGAACACTGCCAATAAGAGCGGATTTGGCCTGTGGCGGTAGCTGTGGATGGTGTACAGGAATAATGCCCCAATCAGGAAAGAGATGGCTTGCGGTCTGACGCTCCAGGCATAGATCCCGAGAACGATAGCGAACAATAAGCAGAAGGCAGCCACTCCCCATTTGCGCGCTTTCTTCCAGCACAATAGCGTTATGATCAAATAGGTGCAGGTGATGATCAGACTCTGGACAAACAAGATCAGCTCTGCACCCCCCAGGGAATACCACCAGTACAGCCAAACATCCATCAACCAGAATATCTGGTACGAGAGGTAGGGCTGACCAGCCATGGTGTATGAGTAAATATCTACGGTAGGAATTTGACCCGTGGCAATTATTTCCCTGCCCACTGCCATATGCCACCAAAAATCATTGGGTGAGATCTGGCTCATATTCACATATGTGAAGACCACGGTCAGGATTCCCAACGCCCACAACATGCGGGGTGTAATTGCTTTGAGAGCACCGGTATTGAATTTCACTGGGATTAATGCCTGCGATGCGTTGAAATAGGATAGAAATGAATTGATCATGGCAATTGTCACCAGTTGTGCTACAGTAATTCTAATCCGCCAATCACCTTCAGCAGTTAACAATTATGAAGGGCAGGCGTGGCTACCCTGTCCGCAGTGAAAAAAAAATTAATCCCTCTTACAGGTGGTTTGTCCAATATACTAACTCCTTTTCAGCACTTCAAATCCATATATCCAAGAGTATGATGCGCTGAAAACAATCAATTTCAGGTTGATTTCGATCACATTCGCTGACCTAATCATATTATGCAGCTGCCTTCAGAAGGGGCTCACATTTCTGTTAACTGTGTATATTTTCAAAGATTTCAGCTTATACTGGACTTGCATCAGCAAGCGAAAGGTTTATTGGATTATTGGAATTATCAA
>DATKXE010000427.1:0-2634 GCA_035529195.1 Anaerolineales bacterium | reverse complement strand
CCCAGAAGGCGAACTGCATACCGGTAAATACCCGGGCTGTATTCCTCGTAGATATTAATCAACTCTTTCTTATCTAATGTTTTCGGATCTGCTTGGACTATGGTGTTGATCATCATGCTCATTTACCTATTTAGACGTTGGATAGAGGCTTATGTGACGGCCGCAAGGCTGGAACTCCATGATTATTATCAATTATTAATCTTAGTTCTTTGGGAAGTTGGATCACTTTCAATTTGATCAAATCTCCATTCACATCAGCATAGAAAATCTCGAGACAGCCTTTAATCATATCTGGTTTTGACCAGTGAAATTTTTCCCAATTAGAAGACCGGATTTATAATATGCCATTATCGTTGCGACTTATCGACTACAAAGATTATTTCACCAGATTACGGTGGGCAATTAATTTGTATCTGATTCACGATCATGGTAAACTCGTAAATATTGGAACCTGCTTCATCCAAAAACAATGCTATTATTGTCCCAGTGTGCTCGCTAATAAAAAAATTTGCGTGTAATCCTGAATAACTGAAGATTGGAAGGTAAAAATGAGCTATGAAATCGTTTCCATTAAAGAATTCACCAAATCCTACAATGGTTTCGTAGCAGTTGACCAGATCAGTTTTGAAGTAGATCGTGGAGAGATTTTTGGTCTGCTGGGTCCCAACGGCGCTGGCAAGACCACCACGCTCGAATGCTTGGAAGGTCTCCGTCTCCCGGATGGCGGGGAACTGCGGATTTTGGGTGTTGATCCGCAGCGTGAACCAGGCAAATTACGCAACCTGATTGGTGTCCAGCTGCAGACATCAGGTTTACCAGATAATATGACGGTGGAAGAATCCATGAAGATTTTTTCTGCATACCATGCTGTACCTCCCCGCTTTGAGGTGCTTTCCAGAATGGGATTGGAGGAGAAACGCAATTCCCAATACCACCAATTATCCACCGGGCAAAAACGAAGGCTGTCCCTCGCCCTGGCGATCGCTCACAATCCACCAGTGATCATCCTGGATGAGCCAACTGCGGGTTTGGATGTTGCT
Source organism: Anaerolineales bacterium (assembly GCA_035529195.1). GTDB lineage: Bacteria > Chloroflexota > Anaerolineae > Anaerolineales > UBA4823 > PFL25. The sequence goes on along the minus strand of DATKXE010000427.1, from coordinate 1,594 downwards.
TCACGCACGGAACTCCATGACATGATGCAGGAACTGAAATCCGAAGGAACGACAATCATCCTGGCAACTCATGATATGGCCGAAGCAGAGAAAATGACTGATAGAGTAGCCATCTTACTGCGTGGGCAGATCATCGAGACTGGATCCCCAAGGGAGCTGACCACGAAAGGCACCGGTATGACCAAAGTTTCGGTGCGTACGGATGCCTCCGTACTCCAGGATCACCCGGGTGAATTTCCAGCCGTTACCCAGCAGGTTGTCAAGGAAGAATATGTTATTTACTACACCACTGATCCAGGACCGACAGTCTCCGCAATCTTGGAATTCATCAACACTCAAGAAGATAATTTAATCGATTTGCGTGTCGAACGCCCCTCCTTAGAAGAACGTTTCCTGGAGATCACCACAGTCGGAGGTATTCAATGACAGCCTTCACCAATCACTTCCTCTTCGAATTCAAGACCGGATTGCGCAATCCATCCGCAATGATGATGTTTTACTTGCTCCCACTAGGCTTTTATGCCGTTATGGGGTTCGTCATGGTGGCGATCAATCCTACCTTCAAAGAACTCCTGCTGCCAGCCATGATCGTTTTTGCGATTATGTCGAGCACTATTCTTGGACTCCCCAATGGATTAGTGGAATTTCGTGAAGCTGGAATATACCGCAGCTTCAAAATTAACGGCGTTCCAGCGATTTCGATCCTGACCATACCAGCCCTATCCACGGTATTTCATTCATTAATTGTGGCCCTGATCATAGCGCTGACTGCAACCCCTTTATTCGATGCCCCTCTTCCGGAAAATTGGTTTGGCCTAATATTTGTTACCCTCCTGGCTGCTTTTACCTTTGGGACTCTTGGTATGTTAATCGGTGTCGTTTCATCATCCTCGCGGGCGGTCGTATTATGGTCTCAGCTCATTTATCTACCCAGTATCTTGCTGGGTGGCATGATGATCCCGGTCGCATTGTTGCCGGATACAATACAAAAGATCTCCGGATTGCTCCCCAGCACTTATGCCATGCAGGCCTACTTCGGTCTTGCCTATAATCAAAAGACAGTTATTGATCCCTGGCTTTCAGTAGTGGTACTGTTTGTTAGTGGCATATTAGCCTTGGGACTCTCAATATACCTTTTTAATTGGGACAGCAACAACCAAACCAGGCGAGGTTCTCCTTTGCTTGCATTGATTGTGCTCCTACCTTATATCGCTGCGATCTTGATCGGGTTTGTCTTATAGATCTGTCAACAATACCTTCACAGGTTTGACTGATCTATCCTGGTAGATTTTGGGTGAAATAAACCAAAATACAGCAAAAATCCTTTTTGCGACTGGCAGGCATAACTCTGCTTTCCTGGCTGAGTGTAATTGGTTTAGATTTCCTGCTGCATGCCAGCATCCTGGCTTCTCTCTATGTAGAGCCGCATCCTTTCCTCCTGCCGCCTGAACGAGCGTTTACATTAATCCCCTATGGCTACCTTTCATTCCTAATATTTGTTATCCTGGTTGTTTGGCTGATAGTAAAACTTGAGATAACCTCGGTTTTCTTTTTGGTCTAAAACTAGGGGCACTTATCTGGGGTACGGTGGGAA
>DATKXE010000426.1:0-4130 GCA_035529195.1 Anaerolineales bacterium | reverse complement strand
CCAAGCTGCGAATATTCAAATCCGAATTTTGTGCCAACAACATCAGCATCATCCGGATCGCTTGAATCGAGGTCTTCACTGATGATCAGGGTGTTGCCAAAACTAAAATTGAACAGATCGGCATCACCACCAGAGCAATCTGCAGGCACGCTGCCTGGAGGGCAGGTGGCGTCGAAGATCATGGCAGTATTAGTGGTAGGGGGGAAATCGGGATTGAAGCCGTCCACGATGACATATCCTTCGATGGGAGCACCGCTGATGCCGTAGCCGGAGTAAACCTGATCGACGATCGTGCCAGGAGCGAGGCCTTCAAAATCTATTACCGCGCCGACAGGAACTGCTTTCGTGTTCACACTTGTGGTCAACAGCAAGACCGAGACAAATATCAGTGCTAAAGCAATTAGGATGGGTTTATACGAGCGCATGGTTGCCTTCCTTTTGAGTTTTTCTGGTTAGAATTTGGTTAGGTTATTTATTTGATTCCACCTGTTGGGATGGTTTGTGTACAATAGTTGAATAACAATTTTATAGAATCTGTGAATTCTCTCGACGAATTGCAAATGCCCCGCGCCAATTCGTGGTAGATTAATAAAAACTTACATATTTGTTATTTTACCAAATTATTACTAAAGAATCAAATGAGAAATTGTCTCCAGATTGTCCAAATTATTAAATACATATAAAAATAAATGCCATTTTCGGAATGGTTAATATCCTAATTCTTCCTGATGACAGAACAATATTACTCCAGGGGAGAGAATTAAAACAAACCGACAACAACCTGAAATAAATACTTACTTATGGGTGCATCAAATGTAATCACATACCATTTGTTCACCCCACAAGCGATCAGATATTTCCAACCATCGAGATCAACATGGAAAGAATAATGATGACCCCAATTCCAATAAAGAGCAGCTGTTGGGTTCGCAGCCGTCTCCTTTCAAAGCCAGATAGTTCTTTCTTCTTCTTCTTTTTTGCCATGCTTACCTCCGATACTTATTCTAATTGATTTTTTATCTGGTGAGCCAGACTCTCCGAGATACCAGGGATCGAGACGAGCTCATCGATACTAGCAGCCTGTATATTTTGGATTGAACCGAATTTTTCCAGCAGCGCTTTTCGACGGGCAGGACCAACACCAGCAATTGTGTCCAGGCGGGAGGCAATGCCTGCTTTGGTCCGCCGCTGGCGGTGGGAGGTGATCGCAAAGCGGTGGGCTTCATCCCGTACTCTTTGGATGAGGAAAAGGCCCTGGGAGCCATTGGGGAGTATGATCGGTTGCGCTTGACCAGGGATAAAAAGCTCTTCATTCTGCTTTGCCAGACCTGCAACAGGGATCTGATCTAATAAATTATACTTCTCCAGCACGGCTACTGCGCGACTGAGCTGTCCTTTTCCGCCATCGACAATCAGCAGATCGGGGAGTAAAGAGAACGAGGGATCAACCTTTTTGCCGGGTTTTTCTCTCATCTCTTTGGAAGCTTGCCAGCGGTTAAAACGTCGCAGCAGCACCTCTTCCATACTGGCGAAGTCGTCTGGGCCTGTGACACTGCGGATATTAAAACGCCGGTAAAATTTCTTGCTGGGGACTCCCTGTTCAAAAACCACCATACTGCCAACTGCTGCAGTGCCCTGAGTGTTAGAAATGTCATAACACTCAATCCTGTTTGGGGGGACAGATAAATTTAATGCGGACTGCAGTTCAGCCAGGGCTTCGGTTTGGCGGTGTTTCTCTGTTTGCCAGCGAGCCTGCAGAGCTTTGAGCGTATCTGCCGCATTCTCAGCAGCGAGCTGGATCAGGTCTCGCTGCTGCCCTTCATGCGGGATCAGGATTTCGACAGACTCACCAGTGCGGCGAGAGCCCAACCACTGCTTTATGATGTGGGCTTCTTCGATCTCGTGGGGTAGGAGCACTTGCGGCGGCACCATAGAAGCCTGGTCATAGAATTGCTTGATAAATCCGGACATCACATTTGCATCTGCTGCACCTTCTGTCCCCTGAAGGAGGAAATATTCACGCCCGATCAGCTTGCCGCTGCGGATAAAAAAGACCTGCACACAAGCTTCGCCATTGGATCGGGCCATAGCAATCACATCAGAATCTATGTAATCAGACGATACGACCTTCTGTTTTTCTACTACCCTTTCGATGGCGTTAACCTGGTCGCGCAAGGCAGCCGCGCGTTCAAATTGGAGCTGGTCAGATGCCACTCGCATTTCTTCCTGCATGCGGGAAACGATAGGTTCAGTGCGACCGGAAAGAAACTGACATAGATCATCGATCACCTGACGGTAATCATCTTTATTGATGGCGCCAATACACGGTGCGCTGCAGAGCTTGATGTCATAGTACAGGCAAGCTCGTTGATCTTCTCCGGTGATTTCCCGGTCACAGGTCAGGTAAGGGAAGATGCGCCGCAGGACATCGAGTGTCTGGTGGACTGCCCAGACGCTGGTATACGGTCCGAAGTAGCGTGAACCATCGTTCACCATGTATCTGGTGATGGTCAATTTGGGAAAAGGATCTGCCCAATGAACCTTGATGTATGGATACCTTTTATCATCTTTGAGTCGCACGTTGTAATGCGGACGGTGTTTCTTGATTAAATTCATCTCCAAGATCAAGGCTTCAAGTTCAGAACCAACCACGATCCAGTCGATATCCGCGATGTGCCTCACCATCTGGCGTGTTTTATTATTCTGCATGGCGCTGTCATGGAAATAGGAACGCAGACGGCTGCGCAGATTCACCGCTTTTCCGACGTAAATCACTTTGCCATCCGCATCCTTCATTAAATAACATCCGGTTTTGGTTGGCGCTGAATCGAGGATCGATTTAAGATGATCGTTAGTTTCCATGGCGTGGTTTTATTTTAACATGCATGAAATGTAATATGCAAAACGAAATGAAATCCCAGTAAGGGTATAATTTAATAATGTTTATCTCTAAGGAAATCCAATTGGGAAATCTGCTGAGGAAAAGAGGTCTCACAATTGCAGTTGCTGAGTCATTCACGGGGGGATTGATCGGGCATGTGATCACGAACGCCCCTGGATCATCTGTATACTTTCAGGGTGGGGTGATTGCCTATGCAAATGAGGTCAAAATGGATATTTTGGGGGTTTCAGAGCAGACCCTGATTAAATACGGTGCAGTGAGCCGGGAAACTGTCTTGGAGATGGCGAGAGGTGTAAGAGCTGCACTCAACACGGATATCGGTATCTCGTCCAGCGGGATTGCGGGACCTGACGGCGGCAGCGCAGAAAAACCTGTTGGTTTGGCCTGGATTGGACTGAGCTTTTTACAATCGGAAGCTGCTGAACAGTTTGTTTATTCGGGTGATCGATTACAAATAAAAGAGCAAGCCACCCAGGCTGCTATACAGCGGGTTATAGATTTCCTTGCGGAGTGACCGCATGCTGAACCGCGAAGGGCAATTAGAATGCGAGAACCTTTGGCGGGCAATATCTGATTAAGACCCGATTCCCCTTCATATCCCTAAATTATGTGATTTTCCTAATTTTGTTTGAAAAATTGAAGTATAGGATACAATAATTTTTCGGTACCTGAGCGATGCGCAAATTATTTACTTTTTTCCTGGCATTAAGCTTTGTTTTGCCTGTATTGATGTTCCAACCTGCCCGCAGCTCTGCGCAGGCTGGTGATGCATGGCAATTGATAGCTGAAGTCAATGCACTCAGAGCAGCTTACGGCTTACCCCCGTATGAAGTGAATAATGCACTGATGTCTGCTGCCCAGGGGCACAGCAATTACCAAGCCCAAATTGGAACCTGGACGCACACTGGACCGGGAGGATCTCGACCACATGATCGAGCGGTAGCAGCTGGCTATGGTGGCGGTGCCCAGGTGTTTGTGTCTGAAAACGTTGCTTTGGGTATAAATCTCAGTACGAGCAGGGTAGTGAACGAGATGTGGCAAGATTCTATTCATCTCGAGACGATGATTTCCTCTCGCTTTACACAGATTGGTGCTGGGGTGGGACATGCAGGTGACTTGGTATACTATACGATTGACGTGGGCTATATCGCTGGTTCTACAGGGAGCGGTTCGAATCCTGATGATCCTCCCCCACCAAGTGAAACAGATGATAATTCGACTCCAGCGC
>DATKXE010000425.1:0-6045 GCA_035529195.1 Anaerolineales bacterium | reverse complement strand
GCCTGCGAGACTATAACGATCTTGGATATGATGGTCCTTATAAAGCAAAACCTTATATTGTTATCGCTGAGGCTCTGATGCATTTGAGCCGCTATTCGCAATCCCGTACACATGCACAAGAAGCGTTAAAATTATCCCGTGATAATGAAAACCCTCAAGACGTGGGATTATCACTTCTTATGCTAGGGAATTTAGCGCTGGTCGAAAAATCGTATGCAGAAGCGGAAAAGCATTTACAGGAAAGCTACTCGGTGCTAAAGGAGATCGAGCAAAACATGTGCGCTATCCCGCTGATCGTCTTGTCATACGTCGAGACTTATCTCGGTCTAACAAGAGAAGCCCAGGGACACTTACTTCAGACTCTGGAACCCGCATCTGACAGCAAACATTTTTTTAATGCCATTCAGATTATTCCCGCTGCTGCTCTCCTTGCAGCGGGTCTCGACGATGTAGAGTGGGCTGTTGAACTCTATGCGCTGGCTTGCAGGTATCCTTATGTTGGTAAATCACATTGGTATGATGATATCGCGGGGAAAGAAATCAACCAGGCAGCATTAGACCTGTCTCCTGATGTGATAAAAGCAGCCCAGGCAAGGGGGAATTCTCTCGATATTTGGGACTCCATTGAGCAGCTAACGGCAAAGCTAGCCGAGGTTTAATTTTTTTGCCAAAGAGATCTTTTCTGTCTCAGTGATCTCATCGATCTCTATGGTAAAAACCAGAGCTCTTTTTTTTAAAGCAGAAGTGCAAAGGTAGTTCTTAATACAAATCACCAAAACGCAAGTATAATAAATCGATTTTATCAAAGAGAAAGGCAGGGTTATGAAAAACAAATTCGATCTTATCAACGAAATGGCTGTGGATACCGGATCAAAAATTATCTTATTGCTCTTGGATGGTCTGGGTGGCGTTCCCCTGGCGCCAGGCGGAAAAACCGAATTGGAGGCCGCCCACACACCAAATATGGACGCGTTAACTTCCAGAGGATCCTTAGGGTTGAGCGAAGTCGTAGCACCTGCCTTCAGCCCCGGCAGCGGTCCCGGGCACCTGGCGCTCTTCGGTTACGACCCGCTCGAATACGAGATCGGAAGGGGTGTATTAGAGGCGCTGGGCATCGGTTTCAAGCTCCAGCCTCAGGATGTGGCTATTCGCTGCAATTTCTGCACCCTCGATGCGCAGGGGAACATAAGCGACCGGCGGGCAGGCAGGATCTCCACCGAAGAATGTATCAAACGAGTCAAAATGCTGCGGGGGATAAAAATCCCCGGTGTGGAAATATTCGTCGAACCAGTCAAGGAATACCGTTTTGCAGTTGTGCTGCGCGGTGAAGGTTTGAGCGCCGATATACCGGACACCGATCCCCAGCTCACGGGCGTCCCGCCGTTGCCCATCGTGTCCGCCTCCCCTGAGACAGAGAAGACAGCCGAGATACTGCGCCAATGGTGGTCCCAAGCCAACCAGATGCTAGCCGATCACCCGCCTGCTAACAGTTGCACCCTGCGAGGTATCGCCAAGGATCCGGGACTACCGCGCTTCCCGGAGATTTATAAGCTGCGATCAGCCGCCGTGGCTGTCTATCCTATGTACAAAGGCGTCGCCCGGCTGGTCGGCATGGATGTGATCGAGCATGATGCCGAAACGCCGGCAGAAGAATTCGAAGTGGTCAGAGAGCACTGGGATGAATACGATTTCTTCTTCGTGCACATCAAGAAGACGGACAGTTACGGAGAGGATGGGAACTTTGATGCCAAGGTTGGCGTGATCGAAGCGGTCGACCAGGCGCTGCCCATGCTGTTGGACCTCAATCCGGATGCTCTCATCATCACCGGTGACCATTCCACCCCATCCCTGCTCAAACGCCACAGTTGGCATAGAGTTCCAGTACTTGTGGCTGCCGAGTGGGCCCGTTATGGACCAGCCACCAAATTTGGTGAAACCAGCTGCGCTGCAGGAACATTGGGGTTGATCCACCATGTGGATATCATGCCTCTGGCTCTCGCCCACGCCAAGCGCCTGGGGAAGTACGGTGCTTAAAAAAGGGAGGTCTGGTTGAATTTGCGCATCGCTCATTGGTTTCTGGCCTTATCCGCTCTCGCTCTGGCATCCCTTGCCTGCCAAACTTTATTGCCAGGTGAAAGTGAAAAGCAATCCGGCGACATCATATTCCAGGACGATTTTACGGATCCCGGGAGCGGCTGGAACCGGGTGTCCTCAACCACCGGTGATACCGAATACGACGACGGCGCGTACCGGATATATGTCAAAGAGGCAAACACGGACATCTGGTCAAGACCGGGTCAACATTTGAGCGACACGATCATCGAAGTGGAGGCGTTCAAAGTTGGCGGTGAACGCGACAACCGGTTTGGGGTTATATGCCGTGCGACCGGGACGGATAGTTTTTACACCTTCATTATCAGCAGTGATGGCTATTACGGCATCGGCAAAGTCGAGGATCAGAATTACGAACTATTAGGCGCCGAAGCGCTATTGCCCAGCGAAGATATCCAAAAAGGTTCGGCTCTGAACCACATTCGAGCCGAGTGCATCGGCGAAACCCTCACGCTGTACGTGAACGGACACCGGTTAGCCGAAGTACGCGATTCGAAATTGGCTGCTGGGGATGTCGGCTTGATCGCAGGAACCTACGATGTGCCCGGGACCGATATTCGCTTCGACAACTTCGTCGTTTTCAAACCCTGAATGGGAGTTCGTGGCGGTTTTGAAAACAGACAAAAAACAGGTCTCTCTTTTCATCATTTACTGTACGATATAACCGCATGAATATCTACCTTGACATTGTCGGCTGCCGCCTCAACCAGGCTGAAATCGAGCAGTTCGCTCACCAGTTCCGCTCGGCAGGTCATGTCCTGGTCTCTATGCCCGAAAAATCCGACCTGGCGGTGATCAACACCTGCACAGTCACTGCCGCGGCCGCATCTGACTCGCGAGGGAAAATTCGTCAAGCCAAGCGAGCCGGCGTGGGAGAGCTGGTGGTCACCGGCTGCTGGGCGACATTGAATCCTCAAGAAGCAGCCAATATGGAGGGAGTGAGCTGTGTTGTATCCAATGATCAAAAAGACAGGCTTGTCCCCGATCTCTTGAACATTCCCGATCAGACCCTTAACAGGGACCCCCTCGAGCGAGAACCCATTCCCGGGGCGCGGCTGCGCACACGCGGCTTTATCAAAGTCCAAGATGGCTGCGACAATCGCTGCAGTTTCTGCATCACAACCATCGCACGCGGTCCAGGACGCAGCCGGGGGATTCCCGAAATTTTAGCCGACATCCGCGCCGCTTGCGATCCTGTCGGTGGACCCAATTCCGCAAAAGAGGTCGTCCTCACCGGTGTTCACCTGGGTTCCTGGGGATATGACCTTTCACCTCGTCTGAACCTGGTGCATCTGGTGCGCTCCATCCTGGATGAGACCGGTGTGCCTCGCTTAAGGCTGTCATCGCTCGAACCCTGGGATCTGGATGAAGATTTCTTCGCCTTATGGGAAAACCCGCGTCTGTGCCGACACCTGCATCTGCCGCTGCAGTCGGGCAGTGCAACCGTACTGTGCCGCATGGCTCGTAAGTCGACTCCTCGAGAGTATGCCAAACTGGTCGCGGCTGCCCGGGCTGCAGCTGCGGGTATTGCCATCACAACCGACGTGATAACCGGTTTTCCAGGCGAGAGCGAAACCGAATTTATGGAAAGCCTGGCGTTCATCCGGGAGATGGATTTTGCCGGCGGTCATGTGTTCACTTACTCAGCCCGCGATGGAACTACGGCAGATCGTATGCCGGAACAGGTGCCACACCCCCTTCGTAAGCAGCGCAGCGCCAGGGTGCGAGCTGTGTTGGCTGAAACAAGCGCCGCCTATCGTGAGAATTTCCTTGAACAAGTGCTGCCTGTTTTATGGGAGAGCGCTTCCACTCTGGGTCCCTACGGATGGGAACTGAGCGGTCTGACCGGCAATTACCTGCGCGTGAAAGCCCAGACTCCACATAACATGTGGAACACGATCACACCAGTCAGGTTGACCGGCATGAATGGGAAAGAACTGTACGGGCAAATTAATGAGTTGAATATATTGTCAGATAAAAGGGTCAGGAAGTGACGGTTAATGGATAGGTATGATTCTCTTCCTAATCCCTTATACCTTACTTATCCCCTTGTTCAACAATGATCACCTCACTTCAAAACACCAAAATCAAATGGGTTCGCTCTCTGCAAGCCAGCAGCCGTACCCGGCGCCAGGAGAGTGCCTTCGTCCTTGAAGGTGTACGGTTGGCTGAGGAAGCATTGAGCGGGGGGGCAGAAGCCCGCCTGGTGCTATATAGCGATGAACTTGGTGAGCGGGGGAAAAAAGTCTTTAACGGCTTCGCTGGTCGCGGCGCTCCAATGGAAAAGGTGTCGCCAAGTGTCATGCGCCACGCCAGCGATACCCAGACGCCGCAGGGGATCCTGGTCGTCCTGCCCGTCCAGCAACTGCCCCTGCCAGATGATCTTGATTTCGTCTTCATCCCCGACTCTATCCGGGACCCCGGCAACCTGGGTGGGATGCTGCGCAGCGCGGCCGCAGCCGGCGTGAATGCTGTGCTCCTGCCACCCGGCACGGTGGATGCTTACGCTCCAAAAGTAGTGCGCTCAGCGATGGGAGCCCATTTACGCCTGCCCATGCGTCAGCTTTCCTGGGACGAAATTGAGGGCTCGATTGAGCGTCTCAATATATATCTGCCAGATGTAAGCGCCGGAAAATCCTACCTCGACGTTGATCTGCGCTCTCCGCTGGCTTTGATTATCGGCGGGGAAGCGGGTGGAGCAAGCGCCAGAGCGTACAAACTGGCATTGACGAGGCTGCACATCCCAATGCCGGGTGATATGGAGTCGCTCAACGCAGCCGTAGCAGCGGGGATTTTGATGTTCGAAGTCGTCCGCCAGAAAGCACAACCGGGAAAATAAAACTTACAGGAAACTCGTCAGAATATGAAAATCCGCACAATAACCTATTTCCTAGATCCTGATTGGCCTATTAATAATAATGCTTTACAAAAAGCGGGAGAATTTAATGCCGCCGCCCATACAGCTTTTGAAGCTCTGGGATATGAAATTCAAACTTCCCGCCTGGCGACGATCCCCTTCCCACACCTGCTGCCGCTGGTTGATGCTGACAACTTAATCAAATTGGCGCAGGATTTAGAGATTACCGCCAATGCGTTCGGCTTTCAATATTTATCGCTGGGACCTGCTCTTCCTGAAAGGATCGAAAACTACGACCTGATTCCTGCCGTGCTGAAGGCAACAAAAAACGTTTTCCTGACCGGTCTTATGAGCACTCAGAATGGAGATATATCACTACCCGCCGTGCGCCAGTGTGCGGAAATCATCCACCAAGCTGCCTCGATCACTCCGGATGGGTTCACCAACCTGCGTTTCGCCGCCCTGGCGAACGTCCCACCGGGCGCGCCCTTTTTCCCGGCTGCTTATCACAGCAAAGGAGGTCCTTCTTTTGCGCTGGGGACTGAAGCCGCCGACCTGGCAGTGGAGGTGCTCAGCACTGCCCACACCCTGAAAGAGGCCCGTCTACGCCTGATCGGGCTGATTGAAGAACATGCCAAAGCGCTGTCCTTCGGTGCCTGGAAGTTGTCGCGTTTGTTTGACATTTCTTTCGGCGGGATCGATTTCACTTTGGCACCGTTTCCTTCGGATGAGCTTTCGTTTGGGAACGCAATCGAACGAATGGGAGTACCTGCAATCGGTCTTCACGGCTCCCTGGCGGCAGCCGCTTTTCTGACAGACACGCTGGACCGGGCTTCATTCCAGCGGGCAGGCTTCAACGGTCTGTTTATGCCCGTCCTGGAAGACGCCACATTAGCAGCCCGCGCAGCCGAAGGCACATTGAGTGTAAAGGACCTGCTGCTTTATTCGACCGTGTGCGGCACCGGTCTGGATACTGTTCCCCTGCCTGGAGACACATCTCCAGAGCAGTTGTATGCCATCCTGCTCGACCTGGCAGCCCTGGCACACCGTCTGGACAAGCCCCTCACAGCCCGCTT
>DATKXE010000424.1:0-8100 GCA_035529195.1 Anaerolineales bacterium | reverse complement strand
GCCATAGAGAGGAATCCACGACGATTTAGCAAACCGGTTAATTCATCATTAAAAGATAATTGTTGGAGCAATACTCGTGAGCGATGGCGTTCAATAGCATAGAGCAAGGTGCGTCTGAGTAGTTTTCCATCGACTTCACCTTTGACCAAATAATCCTGCGCACCCTCTCTTAAGACCTCAAATGCATGGTTTTTATTCTCCAATGCTGAGGTCACGACGATGGGGACTTCAGGGATCCGAACACAGATCTGGGAGAAAGTCGCAATGCCGACACTATCGGGCAGAGCGAGATCTAATAGAATCACATCGAAAGGCTTTTTCTCCAGCAAGGCGAGGGCGTTCGATAGGGATGCCACTCGATCAGCTTCAAATTGATCGGTGTTTACACCAGTCGATACGACCTGAAACCAGGGAGCGTATTCGGGTTGATTCTCTTCGATCACCAAGACCTTGATGGGTCTCTTTGCTAGCGAGTCAGACACATTCTGCTCCTGAAGAATTGCTGGAAAAAAAATTAAACTCGCAGATAATTTTCTTGGTCACAAGTTTAGACTTGTGTACCCTAATTGTCAACCACAGGTTCACATTATACCCATGGAACTATCCCACAAGTATTATAAATCATGATTACAGGCGAACCAATAGAAGGATTATCTGGCGATTTTGCGTCACTCGTTGTATACTGATGACAACAACATTGAAGAGAGGTCCGCAATTATGAAAGTCTCCGTTCTGCAAGAAAACCTTGCCCAAGGGCTGAATATTGTTTCGAGAGCTGTATCCCCAAGGAGCACCCTGCCTGTGTTATCAAATGTATTAGTCGCCACAGACGAAGGACGGCTCCGTCTCTCGGCCACCAATCTTGAGTTAGGTATCACTTGCTGGATCGGGGCTAAGATCGAGGAGGAAGGCTCCACGACTGTGCCGGCCCGTACTTTCACAGAATTAATTGGAACGCTATCCGACCAGCAAGTTGAGATGTCATTAAGCGTTCGCACACAAACCTTAAACATCCAGGCTGGTACGTCAAACACTGATCTGAAATGTATTGACTCGCAGGAGTTTCCTCCAATGCCCTCCCCCGAATCGGGAGATGGTATTAAAATAAAAGTGACCGACTTGAAAAAGATGATCCAGCAAGTGGCTTTCGCAGCTTCGTCGGACGAGGCTCGCCCGATCTTGACTGGAGTGCTCCTGACCATTGATGGTGGTCACCTCACGATGGCTGCTGCCGATGGTTTCCGTCTCTCTGTTCGCAAAGCCGAGCTTGCCTCCCCTATTGCACGTCCAGTAGTTGCGGTCGTTCCCGCCCGCGCCCTAAGTGAGCTAGCACGCATCGCCGGTGATGGAGAACAAGATGTAGAAATGATCCTACCGTCCGGCCGGGGGCAGGTTGTCTTCCAGATGAAAGATGTTCAACTGGTTTCACAACTGATTGAAGGCACCTTTCCTGATTATCAGCAAATCATCCCACAGGCCAAGGAAACCCGCAGTGTGCTCTCTTCATCATCCTTCCTCAAGGCATGCAAACAAGCCGAGATCTTCGCCCGCGAAGGTTCTCATATTGCCCGTATCAACATCACTCCTGGTGGAGAATTAAAACCAGGATCAATTGTGATATCCGGACAATCAGAAGAAACTGGCTCCAACCAGACTGAAATCGATGCTTCTATCGATGGGGCCCCGCTTTTGATCGCCTTCAACGTTCGTTTTCTGCGAGAAGTTCTTGAAGTGATCAATACACCGGAAGTCGCTTTAGAGACCACCATCGATAATGCTCCGGGAGTTATCCGCCCGGTCGGAGATGAAAAATTTCTGCATGTGATCATGCCGATGCATCTTGGCAGCTAAGCAAGTCCATTATTTCATCTCATTTCAGCAAAGTTGGCACGTTAGCAAATTTGACGTGCCTTTTTGCTACGAAAAACGATTGTTATAGACAATGACCTTTCCGGACACGTCAACCGATCGGGTACTAAGGATTTACAGCGCCTTAGCTCAGTATCCCATATTGAGAGTCAGGATGCGGGCGCGCATGCGGCGAGAGTTATTTGAACGCGGGGTGATCAGTCCCCAGCGATTCGAAACTGAGGTACGGGATAGGGCGATTGAATCACAAGCCAGAGAAGGATTACACAATCCATTTGAGGATGAACCTACAGAAGTTTGGGAGGTTCGCCTGGAACGCACCCGCAGCCACCTGACCGATTTCTATTTTGCTTACAATCTGCCCTATGAGTTATTCGAAGGGATCATACGTGATATTCTAATGGAACGTGGAGCACAAGCTGATGACCTGCTGGTCTCATTTAATCCCGAACTGGCTCCTCAAAAATTGCTTTTTGAACATGCTAAAGCCATTGAAAACCTGCCCTTAGAAAAACAGGAAAGGGGTGATGCACGGCTAAGAGAGATCAAGGTTGTATTGATGCGCAGGATGATCAGCGACCAATTAGCATATATTAACATCGCCAAAGATTGGTTCACAGTATCTGACTTGGCTGAGATCAACCAGCGCAAAATCGGCCAGGGGAAGATTGGGGGAAAAGCTGCGGGTATGCTGTTGGCTCTGCGCATTCTCAGTGAAGTTGCTGACGAGGAAATACTCTCCCATATCAGCATCCCAGATTCTTATTTTGTGGGAGCTGATGTGATGTACACCTACATGTCAGTGAATAACCTGATGCATTGGAACGACCAGAAATACCGCTCCGAGGAACAAATTCGCGCTGAATATCCACAGATTGAAGAGGAATACCTGCAGGGAGAATTTCCGAGCGACATATTAGATGAACTAGATCAACTGCTGCAATCCCTCGATAAAGTGCCTCTGATCATCCGTTCATCAAGCCTGCTCGAGGACAACTTTGGTACATCTTTTGCTGGCAAGTATGATAGCGTCTTCTGCCCCAACCAAGGCAACCCAGAACAGAATCTAAATAAATTAACCCAGGCTATTGCCCAAGTATACGCCAGCACTTTGAATCCAGATGCCCTGCTCTATCGGCGCAGCAAAGGTTTACAAGACTACGATGAGCGGATGGCGATCCTGATTCAGGTCGTAAAGGGCGAATACATCGGGCAGTATTATCTCCCTCACGCTGCTGGGGTAGCCTTCAGTCGTAATTCCTTCCGCTGGTCTCCGGAGATCCGCAGCGAGGATGGCTTTGTGAGATTGGTGTGGGGATTAGGCACGCGTGCTGTTGATCAAGTTGGAGATGATTACCCCAGATTGGTTGCCCTAAGCCACCCTCTTCTTCATCCAGAGGATTCCTCCAAAGCGATTCGGCGATATTCACAGCAATTTGTGGATGTAATCGATCTAGAACAAAATTCTTTCCAGACTTTACCCATCGCCAAGGTCCTGGATCCCCATTATCCAGTTCTCCGCTATATCGCAGAGATTGACCAAGGTGGCTATCTGGCCCCTATCCGGAGTTTGATCAGGGAAGATGATCTTGAGAAGATTGTGCTGACTTTCGACCAACTGCTGAACCGGACCCAGCTAGCAGACCACCTGAGAGAGGTGCTTCAAATCCTGGAAACCCATTATAAAGCCCCAGTCGATACTGAATTTACTGTGCGCATTAAAGATCCTTCGGCAATCCAACCAGAGGCTGAGATATGTATATTGCAGTGCCGTCCTCAATCTCATTTTAAAGATAGTCAAGCCCAATTACCAAAAAATCTACCAGAAGAAGACATCATCTTTTCTACCTCGCGCATGGTCCCAAGAGGCAGAGTTGATTGGATCAACTACGTAATCATCGTGCGCGCAGAGGATTACCTAGCTCTGCCCTCGAAATCCGCTCGCGCCGAAGTGGGACGTGCCATTAGCAAGCTCAACGCTGCATTAGCTGACCAGGTCTTTATCTGCATAGGGCCGGGTCGCTGGGGTACCCGCAATCTTGATCTCGGGGTATATATCGGGTATTCAGACATCTATAACACCAGCGCTTTGATCGAGGTTTCCGGTGAGGAGATAGGTTTGACGCCAGAGCCATCATTTGGTACTCATTTCTTCCAAGATCTTGTAGAAGCAAACATCTATCCGCTGGCTATCAATTTGGATGACGATGGCGTGATCTTCAATCGCAATTTCTTTTACGACACACCAAACCATTTGATTGATTTCATCCCGGTAAATGAACAGCTTTCAAACTGTTTGAGATTGATCAAGGTCAGCTCATACCGACCGGGGCACTGCCTGAGCCTGGTGATGGATGACGAACTTGGACGGGCAGCGGCCTATTTGGTACCCCAAGCGGAGGAGCAATGAAAAAGTTCGTCGCGGTAGCTGGCAATATAGGTGTGGGAAAGTCCACCCTAGTAGCACTGCTGTGTAATAATCTCGGCTGGCAGCCATTTTACGAGCCGGTTGCCGACAACCCATACCTGGCCGATTTTTACGCAGATATGCAAACCTGGGCTTTCCATTCCCAAATATTTTTTCTCACCCATCGACTACGTATGCATCGGCAATTGCTGGACCACCCCACTTCCGTTCTCCAGGACCGGACGGTATATGAGGACGCAGAAGTGTTTGCCAACAATCTTTACCGACAAGAAATGATCCACCCGCGTGATTTCAGGACCTACCAGGAGTTATACGAGGTTTTGACTGAATTCTTACCGCCACCGGATTTAGTGGTTTATCTGCGTGCTTCGGTACCCACCCTTTTCGCGCGCATTTCAAGCCGTGGGAGAGATTTTGAACGCCAGATTACACCAGAGTATCTTGAGCAGCTCAATGAACTGTATGAAGGCTGGATTGCTGGTTTCAGCTTATGCCCGGTGCTGACAGTCCCATCAGATGATCTCGACTACGTGGCCAATACCAGCCATTTGGAACTGATCGCCTCCAAAGTTCAAGAGAAATTAACTGGCAAAGAGGAGGTTATTTTCGACCTCAAAGAGATGGCGTGAGAGGGGTATTTTTTTGAGAAATTGTTTACACCGAGCAATTGGTGGGGGAAATTTTACAGAGCGAAGTTCAAGATTCTTATAAACCATTTATATTCGTCAAACTTCATTCTTACACTGTGCAATTAAGATTCATAGTGATAAGAATTAAGTAATAATGCCGTGAATAAACTACATATAATAATCTGGAGGTAAATGAAATGCATATGCATTGGGATCCATACCGAGAAATGATGATTATGAGAAATTCAATGGACCGCATGGTCAATCGAGAATTATCTCAGGAGCCAAATACCTGGAAATCATTCAACTGGAGTGTGGCACTGGATATCGTTGAAAGTGAAGATGAATATCTGGTCAAAGCTTCACTGCCGGGCATCAATCCCGAAGACCTGGAGATCACCTTCGACAGCAACAGGTTAACCATCAAAGGTGAAGTTAAAGAAGAAGAGGAAATCGATGAAGCCCAATATCATCTTCGAGAACGCCGCTACGGTTCCTTCACCCGCAGTATCAAGCTGCCAACGGGTATTGAAAGCGACAAAATTGAAGCCAATTACGATAAAGGTGTGCTGAAATTACACCTGCCAAAGGTTGAAGAAGTCAAACCGAAGAAGATCACTATCAAGACATCCTCACCAAAAGTGATCGAGGCTAACGCGACTGAAGTTGTCAGCGAGAATTAGTACCCCCACTAAAGGTAACTATTTGACTTTATCCCGGCGATAAGTCACCAAAACCCCCTTCCGAAATGATTATTGGATGGGGGTTTACCCTTTCTGGGTTGTTGTAAACCAGGAAGAGAAGATGAAAGACATGTGACCAATAAAATTATTGAGGAATATATCACCAGACCAGGTGGTATGCTCGAAACTGTTGGTATCTAATTTTCATACTGACCTCGAGCAAATAATTTTTAGCACTCCAATTTTGGATGAAAACATTCCGGTTATCAAATCCGTCGCAAAAATCTATGATTAACTATTGCTAATTAAAGAAGAATTAACCCTCTGCGTACCCCCAAACGGACTGCCTCTGTGCGGTTGGCAGCTCCCAACTTGGTGTAAATGGATGAAACGTGGAATTTCACAGTGTGCTCGCTGATCACGAGGTTCAATGCGATTTGCTTATTTGCCTTACCTTGAGCAAGCAATTGTAATACTTCCATCTCCCGGTCAGTTAGCGGATCGATAAGTGGATCTTCCTGGCCTGTCATTTCTTCATCCGGTAGGAAGGAGATCATTTCAGGCACACCGATCGATAATCCGGCAGCAATCGCTCTTACCGCAGCTTCAAACTGTTCGATGGTAGCCTCCAAAGGCAAGATCCCCCATGCGCCGCTGGTGATATCGGGAATGAACCAGCTGCGCCCCTGTTTCTCGGCCACCAAGATCAGCACCCCTAATAAGGGTGAATCTTTAATGCTATCCTCGAGATCAGGGCTTGACTCTGCCCCTGGGGTGAGGATCAGAATATCGGTGATGGAACGATATAGCTCGAATTCTACGAGCGAGCCAACGGTATAGACCTGATCAATTATTTCTAAGCTTGCCAGCATACTGTTCAGGCCGGCTTGCAGAGCTGGGGCAGGAGCGACCACACAAACCGCAAGCCCCTCTGATTTAGGTGCATCCCAGTATCCCTGCAAGCCATCCATCACCATCAAATTACTACCGTTGGGTTATCCCGGCCTAGGGTCTGATCTACAAATTCATTTATCACATGGCTGGGTATGGCAACACCCAGATCGCCACCCATAATCATTGTGTTGATGCCGATCACCCCGCCATTGGTATCCAGCAAAGGTCCACCGGAATTTCCAGGAGCCAATTCTGCATCCGTACGGATAACGTTGACTGTCCCTCGCCGCCAGCGCAAAGGAGCCTTTCCCAGGCTGGTGATGATGCCTGCTGATACAGAACCGATTTGTCCCCATGGATGGCCGATAGCCATGGCGAACTGCCCAACTCTCAATTGGCGAGAATCCGCAACCGGTGGTGGCAGGAGTGCTTCAGGGACATCGATTTTCAGCAAAGCTAGGTCGTACTGCCTGGCTATGGCAACCACATCAGCAGTGTATTCACGTCCATCCAGAGTAGAGACGCGTGGAGAACCGCTCCGGATGACATGGTAATTGGTTACTATGCTGCCATCCTGACGCCAGATCAAACCCGCACCTGCTCCACTTCTTCCATTGTGAACCACAACCAAGCTTAGATAAGCTCGCTGGCAGAGGGAGGTTAATGTTTCCATCAGGAGGATCGGTAAGTCACTCTGGTTCGAGAGAATATCCATTTTCCACTTGCGCTCAATTTCTTTCACCAATTGTAACCGCTACCTCCTGCTTCTGACCGGCTCGCAGAATCTCGAGCATAACCGGCTGACCAACGACTTCTCTTGCTAAACGGGTGAAAAGATCATCCGGTTCCGTAACTGGCGTGCCGGCGAACCCGGTCAGAATATCACCAACCATCAAACCAGATTCAGCAGCTGGACTATTTGGCTCAATCCCCACCAGCAACAAACCAGTTGCTTGCTGGCGTCCAAGTCCATCTTGTTGAGGCAAGGGGATCTCCACAGGTTGGCTGCGCACCCCCAGGTATCCACGGCGAACGGAGCCATGTTTGACCAGCGATTCTGCAATTTGCCAAACCAATTTCACTGGAATAGCTAATGAAGCACCCCGGGTTAACCCAGAAGTATTCAGCCCGAGCACCTGCCCGGCAGCATCCACCAGCGGCCCTCCTGAGAAACCAGGATAAGGGATCGCATCAGTGCGGATATGACCTTCCAGTACACCGCCGCGCCGGGTATGCACCGGTCCATTGACCGCGCTCACCACACCCAGGCTGGCCTGGATACCATCTTCAGTCGGTCGCCCTAAAGCTAACACGAGCTGTCCTACCCTGGCATCCTGAGTAGCAGGTTCGATCACAGCAGACAGCGCACTTTCCGTGCGGATTACTGCCAAATCACTACCCGGATCACGCCCTACTAACGCGGCTTTTATTTGATCGCCATTTGGGGTAATCACTGGTATATCTTCGTCTCGCTCCAGAACGTGGCTGGCTGTGAACACCAGATCAGGTGCATAAGCGATCCCGCTGGCTGGGAATCGCCTGCGGGCATTGATCAACACCGTTCCTTGAGCAGCCTTTTCAACTGCGTCTGCCATAG
>DATKXE010000423.1:0-6352 GCA_035529195.1 Anaerolineales bacterium | reverse complement strand
GCTACCGGGATGTATATAATCGTGCTACAATAATGGCTGCAAAAGACCAGAAGCTTGAATGGATTTATGGTGATACAGTAAAACACTGCGTATCATGCTCAAGTTTATCAGGAAAAGTAAAGCGTGGATCTCAATGGGAGGCATTTTTTGAAAAGACAGGACTCCGTCCACAATCGCCAAGATTAGCTTGTAAGGGATTTGAATGCAAATGTGATACAGTGCCTACAACTAAGCCTATGAGCATGGGCAGATTACCGATAAAATATTAAGGAGTAAATTATTATGTCAGAATATGTATTTGCACCCGATATGACAAACAGAGTAACGGCACGTGTAGCAGCTATACTTCCGGCGGCTGGCGCGTGGGATCCTACCCCGATTGAACTTCAATGTGCACCATATCAGTTTGTAACCCTATTCATGGTCTATACCGAGGGCGTGCAGGCTGCTGATGGCGCGGTAGATTTCATGGTTGAGATAAGCCCGGATTCAGTGGGCAACACATGGTATCAATTGACGGAGTATTCACCGGCACTTCTCGCGGTGGGCGTGGACTCGGACTCATTTATTCAGCGTGAGTATATAACCTATACTGCAACAGCCGATACCATTGAGAAGTTCGTCTATGGTGCAATTGAATTGCGCGGAACAATCCAGCGCATTCGGATTGCCGCACGCGAAAGCGGTGTAGTTGGCACACCCGGTATATTCGGGATTGAGCTGCTGTTTTCATAAGGAGATATGATGAGACCATTAACAAATAGCGCGATGTTGAGTATGACCGTCTTGGCGGCGGATATTGTTGAACTTGTAGAGCATTTCCACAATTACGAAGTCTGGTTCGGCAAGACCAATCCGCAAACGGCAACAGACTGGGGCACAGCGGATGACCTGGCCGTATTCCAGTGTATTTCAGGAAACGCGGTCTACGGTGCTGATGCGGATGATGAAGCACTGGTGATTGGAACTGATAACACACCATTCCGCGCAGGGATGACCTTGTTCGACTTCCACCGCATTCTTATTATTGATTTCAGCCACGGCGCCCCGTATATGATGAGATTTGCATGGGGCGATACCACATTAGCCCAGGCGATAATTGACGAACAATATACAATGATCCCCGTGCTTACTCCTAACCTGCCGGTTGCGCAATCCGGCGGTATAGTTTTTGAGATTATGATGCCGCGGATACGCGCAGGGATCGATCAGGTTTGGGCGCAGTGTAAAAACGCTACCGATGATGCGACTTTAGATTTCTTGGTTGGACTGCACGAATATGCCGTATAATAAATTATCAGACGCGAATAAATCGATACTAGGAATAAAACCAAAGGTAACTTTGGAGCAGGCCAATCATATTGCCTCTGTCGCAGATTCAATTAAAGGCGAGTATGCCTGGCCTACTGCAATAAAACAATTCAAAAAGACCCACACAGTAAGAAACCGGAGATGGGTCAAAAGGAGTGAGAAGGTGGCAGATAAAACGAAAGAAAAAGAAATAGTCGAAACTGATGTTCCTGAAAAAGTCCAGGAGGATTATGGTTATATTCCAATGGGCGTGATATCATTCGCACAGCTCAGAACAGAACAGGCTGCTGAGGAGGTTGCCGAGAGCGTCAAGGAACTGACAGAGCAATACACACAGCTGCTCTGGAATGTCATGTATTCATCCGAGTCCGGCGATAAAATTACCGCCGTGAAAACGCTTAGCTCGGAATTTGCCCTGGAACTTGAGAAAGTTCTGGCTGCAACTCCATCGGTGGAATCTGAACCATTGCCGGAGGGAGTGGTTGAAGGTACATTCAGGGAGGCATTCACCAGTCCTGCGGTCATTATCGAGGACGGCGATGGTAAGCCAAATGTATTATATTTGGATATCCAGGTGATCGAACCAGGATGGGGCAATGCCAGGGACAATCACTATTATCCGCGTGAGATGCTTGAATCTAATGCAAATGCATTCCTGGGGGCAAAGATGTTCGAAACTGATCATCGGCAGGATGAAAAGAGCACCAGAAGCTGGGTATCAACGATAAAAGATATTACCGGGTTTACCGAAACAGGCGCACCGATTGCGCGTGTTGCTATTCATGATTCTAATTTTGCCCAGAGGATCCGGAACCTGGATGAGGCGCACTTGCTAAATCGCATGGAATGTAGTATTATGGCAGCAGGGAGAGCGCGAAAAGGTTTTGAACTCAACGGACGTAAAGGAAGCGTCGTAGAATCAATTACAGATGTGGCTGCTGTTGATTGGGTCACAAGTGCCGGGGCTGGCGGTAAAGCGCTGTCTCTGGCAGAAAGTGAGGATGGAATGACAAAGAAAGTTGAAGCGATCAAAGAAGATCCAAAATTACCTGCAGCCGAGCCAACAGTAGAGGCTGCAGAGGTGAAAATATCCGAGCAGGAACCAGTGGTTGAAGAAGGGCTGACTGCCATCTCAACAGAGATCGTTGAGTCAACTCTTGCCGCCACAAACCTGCCGGTGCCTTCAAAGAAAAAACTGTCTGAGGGTACGTATGATACTCAAGAGGCACTTGATACGGTGATTGCCAACGAGCTCACTTATGTGAAGGAGTTACTCGGCAGCGGAAAACCAAAAGGTTTTACCGAGAGCGATCAGCCAAAACCGGTGAGTGTTGAAGAGATCAACAAACTCAAAGATGAAGTTAATAAAAAACATTTGAGATAGGAGAAATAAAAAATGGTTATCCGTCAAGATTACGAAGTATCATCTGAGGGTGCGGTTCGACACTGGGAGATTCCCTATGCACGACTCGAAGACCCGCTCCCAGTCGTAACAATGCCTGCTCAAGTAAATGGATTACTCGCAGGTTCACAGCTTACAGGAACAATTTTGAGCATTGACGCCGTTACTTCGGTAGCAGTGATCGATTTCACATGCTCGATGGTTTACTGGCAAGAGGTTCGCAATGTCCTTACATATGTCGGGAATGTTGAGGCTACTTGGGGGGTGATCAATATTGGTGATCCCATCTATTATGATGGTAGTGCGACCATGCCGGCCACTATATTTTTGAGCACATCACCACTGGATGATGCCGGCCCAGCTAACACACTATTTGGGTGGGCCGTTCCTCGAAGCGATGCAGATATGGCGTTGTTTCCAAAAGGGATCGCAATCGCTCCAGGTTCAACCGTGGAGATTGCAGTAATGCAGCGTGGTGCTGGTGGCGCTTAATTCAGGATAAAAAAAATATTGGAGGTACAAAATGACTGAATCTATTTTGAAATGGATGGAGGATTACATCTCCACCGACCAAAAAGTAATCGGTGTCGCCGAGGTTGATAACAGGATCGGCGCACTTCGCACGATGTTCCGTGAAGGTCGCGGCATGAGTGGCGACCAACTCAAGGAAGTAATGACCACGGCACACTTTGCCACGTATTTTGCAGATGCGCTGAGTCGCATGTTCTATAAGGATTATGAGTACGTGGTTGGCACCTGGCGGCAGTATACATACCAGGATCAGACGCCTGATTTCCGTAATGTTGATCGGTTCCGCATGTCGGAACCTGGAACCCTTCGTCTCCGGCGTGAAAAAGCAGAGTCGAAAACTACGCATATCGAGGCATCAAGGATTTACTACAGCGTCGATGAATATTCCGAACAGTTCGATGTTTCTTGGCACACGATCATGAACGATGACCTCAGCAAGATCAGGGAAACTCCGCAACGGATGGCAAAAGCTGCTGCTCGCTTTGAGGATCAATTTGTCTCTGCGCTTTATGATAATGCTGTAACCCAGGCATTTATCGCAGGTCTCGGGGCACCCTGGGCTGGGACTGGTCGTCTGACCGCTGCAAATCTGGCGGTTGGTATCAATGCAATGTCAGTTCGCACAGATATCAATGGCAACCAAATGAATATCAATAAGATACACCTGGTCATTCCAACTGTGCTGCGCATGCAGGCGGGCGTGATCCTTCGCTCTGAGCTGATGGCGGGTGTTGCCACGAATGACAAGAATATTCTTAGCGAGTACATCGCTGGCGTGCATGTGGATCCATATATCGCAACGGCTGGGATCAATGTCCCCTGGTATCTGTTCGCAGATCCGGCGGAAATTCCAACCGTCACGGTCGCTCGGCTAAATGGCTTTGATCGTCCGTGGACATATAAGAAAAAGTCTGATGTTGAACCAATGAGTGGTTCTGCGCCTGCACCGTTCATGATGGGATCATTCGCAACCGGCGACATCGAGTATGGAGTTTCGGATATTATTGGCGGTTGGGCTGATGCAAGCTATGTTGGTGTGACTGATTTCCGAGGGCTTTTTTATTCTTCAGGAACAACCCCGTAGGCCAATCAAAATATAACTATTATTTGGAGGAGACTTATCATGGCACAAAAAGTAATTGAAAAGAAGCTGCAAAAGTTCGAACCAGGCAGTGAAGAAATGGAATCGTATCTGGCTACTGCGTATGGAATGGATAAAGAACAAGCGGAAGATATTTTGAATGCTTATAAAGCGAATCCGCTATCTGTGACACCGCAAGATCGAAAAGACGCTAGAGCATTTCTGGCGGCATTAAATACCAGGCCAAAGGCGATCAGCACGAAACCTGCCTACTGGAAAGTGCAGCAGGAAAGATAGGATGACAAAATGACTGAAAAAGTCGAAACTAAGAAAAAGCCAAAGGTCGATAAATACCCTGGTGTGAATGAGGCTGAGTTGAAAGCACTTGTGAAGGAAGCTGAAAAACATCCGGGTACGGTACCTCGTGATCTTCTAGAAAACGCGAAAGGATACCTCGACCTATTGGCAAAGGAGAAATGAACATGCGTTATGAAAGAGGACTAACAAGAGCGTTTCCATTCTACCCCGCCCAATGGGGGATTTATGGAAGCGATTCACCGCTTGGATTGCGTACAGTTTCGGAGGGTGTGACCTACTATGTTCACGGCGAGAATCCAACTGCGAGAGATCAAAACTTGGGAACTGATCCTAACTTCCCAATGAGCACGCCTCTTGCCGGGTATAATCGACTGACACCAGGTCAAAACGATACGCTGGTTGTTGTTGGACAAGATACTGAATACACAATTGCGGCTACCCTTGTATGGGCGAAAGATTTCACCCATCTTATTGGTGTGTCACCAGATTTATATGGTGTTGGTCAGCGCGTTCGATTGACTGGACAAGCCGCCGCAGATATTACCCCTGTTTTATCTGTAACGGCGAAAGGATGTGAATTCCAGAACATTCAGGTGTTCAATCATCATGATGCAGCCGCAGATTCCGGCGCTTTGAATGTTTCAGGTGGAAGAAATCGGTTTGAGAATTGCTTTTTCGCTGGCATGGGAAGTGTGGCAGCGGCTGCTCGTGCAGGAAGTTATTCTGTACTGATGGCTGATGGTGCTGAGGAAAATACATTTATGCGTTGCAGTATTGGACTACAGACAATACTCCGTGCGGCTGCAAATGCAGAATTGCGTTACGGTGCAGGTGAGCAGTTCCGTAACAAATTCATCGAATGCGAGTTTCTCTCATGGTCAGTAACTCCTGGCAAGTTCCTGGTTGAGTTCGCAGCGGGCGCTCGCCCGTGGGTTACTCAGTTTGAGGATTGTCTATTTGACAATCTGCCTATGACCGGCGCGGGTATTGGTGGCGCATTAATTACGGATGCTTTTGAGAATTTGACTCCGTTCTTCCACCAGGTCGTCCTGCGTGGTAAAAACCAGTTTGTTGGTTGTACCGGCGTGGGTACTGCTGCCGCTCTACCTGTTATTTGGAGTGCAGAACCGGCTCCAGTCAATACATTTGGAGTTTCTCTTAATCCTGTAGCATAATCAATCCCTTTGAGTTGGGGTCGAGCAGTCCATCTCTCCTGCTCGACCCCGGGAGATTTGAAAAATGGCATGTACTGGAAGATATGCGGAAGCCGCAGATTATGAGGCGCTATTATGTGGCGGTATTGATTTGACCAACGCCGCGCAAGTGGCTATGGTTGAAGCGTATCTCGATCTCGCAGCATCGGATATACACATGCACCTGGCGTCAGTCGGCGCGTGTGATTGCACAATATCAACTTTTGGTTTAGTGTATCTGAAGAAGCTGAACATCCTGGATGCTGCTGTAATTCAGCAGTGTCCATGTGGTGCAATCGATAAAGACCAGAAGCAGATGTGGCTTGAGTGGCTTGACCGCCAGTTTACGCTGATCAGATCAGGCGAGATCGAATTGTGTGATGGTTACACGGGCTCAGAATATCCTGCATTTGGTGCGGCTGAGCGAAGCCTGACCGCATGGTCTGAAGCTGAGATCATCTTACACAAGATGCAGAGGGAGAGTTGATGAATGCCATGTCCGCACAGATACGGCTA